>DASPUE010000290.1:0-3449 GCA_035623055.1 Gemmatimonadales bacterium | reverse complement strand
GACGAGGCCATATACCAGGCAAGCCTTCTGAGGTTCCGGCCGATCATGATGACCACGATGGCCGCCCTCATGGGGACGCTTCCCATCGCGCTGGGCGCGGGGGCCGGTGCCGAGTCCCGGCGGCCGCTGGGTGTGGCGGTGGTGGGTGGCCTAGCGTTCTCCCAGCTGATCACGCTCTACGTCACGCCGGTGTTCTATACCTATCTCGACGAGCTGAGCCTCAAATGGCGGAGCCGGCGCCGCAAGAGTGTGCCGCAGCCCATCGCCGCCGCCGCGCCGCTTCCCACCACCCGCTCCCCGGAATAAGACATCCTCCGGCAGCACAATGGCTGCCGGAGGACTCTGGTCTCTCGCTCCCGGAGCGCCCCTAGGGACCGCTCAGGATCTCCTCGAACAGCGCCAGCGCCGCCGGATCCTCGCTCTGACCCAGCCAGAAGAGAGCGGTCTTCCTGAGTGCGGGATCATGATTATTTCGGGCGATCCGGATCAGGGCGGGGATTCCCTCGCCCGCTGGGCGCTGGGAGAGCGCGAAGACTGCTGCCTTACGGACCTCCCGATCACCACTCTGGTCCTGCGCGATCGAATCGAGGCCGCGGGTGGCCGCGTCGCCCGCCTGCTGTCCCAGCCAGAAGATCGCACTGCGCCGGGTGGGGTCGCTCACGGCGGAGTTGCGCGCGAGCCGGAGCAGGGCGGGCCAACTCTCCACGCCGTCGGCCAGGGTGGCGGGGAATACAGCGGACTCACTCGCGGGCTCATTGCGCTCCGCCAGGGCGAGGAGCCAGGCCGAGGCCTCCGCGGGCGGGACCATTCCGAGGTCGGTGGCCCCACCTTCGACCCAATGGCCCCCGACGTAGGCACGCAACGCCACGGTCCGTCCCGATGCCCGGTCCAGCGCGAGTCGCACTGGACCGTCACGGCACTCCCCCTCCCATTCCGACCGCCGATCCGGGCGGTGGAAGGAAATGTTCTGTTCGCCGTCGCCGCAGACTCCCGGCCTGGCGGTGAAGGAGAGCCGGACGTGGCCGTCCCGCACTGCGTCAATTTTCTGAGACAGCGTCTGGGCTGTTCCCGGGGCAGCGGCCGCGAAGGCGATGCCGAGCAGCAGCACGACACGCATGACTTCCCCCTAGTCGTTGAGAATCTGTTCGATGGCAGCGGCGGCGCGGGGGTCGCTCGACTGGCCAAGCCAGAACACCGCCTTCTTGCGCATCTCGGGATCGCTGTCCTTGCGGGCGATGCCAATGAGCTGGGTCACGACGCTCGAGTCCTTGAGCTGGCTCAGCGCGAAAATCGTCTGCTCCTTGAGTTCCCGCTGCTGCAGGCTCTGATAGAGTGACCCGAGCTCGGCCGCCGACGCACCGGACTGGGATGACCAGAAGATCGCCTGCTTGCGAAGGTCGAGCGTGGTTTTCTCGTCGCGCGCGCGCTCGAACAGCCACCGGGTGCTCTCCGGCGAAGGATGCTGCGCCACCGAGAAGATCACCTTGGCACGGAGATCGTCGTTGTCCAGCCGGTCGTAGAGGCCCTTGAGGTAATCGCCGCCGCCATCCTTCGACTGGCCCAGCCAGAAGATGGCCTTTTCGCGGATGGGGACCGCGACATCCTTGCGTTCCGCGATGGCCCGGATCGCCTGGATCGCTTTCGGATCGTTCTGCTGCGAGAGCGCGAAGACGGCACGTTCCTGGAGGCTCTGGTCGCCGGTGGAGCGGGCGATCGAATCCAGCATGCCGACCACCTGCGGCGAGTTCACCTGCGAGAGCCAGAACACCGCCTGCTGGCGCACGTCGCTATCCGGGTCGCTGCGCACGGTGTTGAGCAGCAGGGTCGCAGCGTCCGGGCTCTGGTGCTGGGCCACCAGGAAGACCGCCTTGCGGCGCAGGCAGACCGAGCCGGGGTCCCGTCGAGCCAGAACCCGGGTCAGGAGCGGCATCGCCCGCTCCGCGTCCATCTGCAGGACGGCGTTGAGCGCCGCCAGCTTCACGTCCGAGTCATCGTCACAGTCGCGAGAGGGGGAGTCTCGTCCCCCGGTGGCCTCACCGGCGGAGGCGGCGGATTTCACCACGGTTTCCGCGGCGTCGGGATCGCCCTGGCGGGCCAGTGTGCCCCGGATCCGGGTGGCGAGGGCCTCGGCGTCCCCCCGGGTCGCCGCAGTGGGGTAGCCGGCTCGCTGCTGCTCCAGGCTCTCGAGCGCGCTCCGCAGGTTGTCCGTACCGCCCTGGCGGTACCTGGCGAAGGCCTGCCAGTAGAGTGCGTCGCCGGCATAGCCGGATTTGGGATGCCGGCGCACCAGCTCGGCGAACAGGTCCGCCGCCCGCTGGTACTGACCCTTGTTGAGTGCCTGGCGCGCGACGCGATAGAGCGAGTCCGCCGGATCATCCGTCAGCCACGGAGCCGGCGCCGACACGGCGAAACTGTCGGCGGGGGCCCGGCCGATCATGGGCATCTGTAGGTCGGTGGCCGCCAGCGATGCCGCGGCGGCAAGACTGAGGAGCAGGCGGGTCATCTAGAGTTCTCCTTGCAGGACGGGCAGCGAGCCCGCGGACACGGCCGAACGCACGCGGGAGAGGGTCCCCCGCCGGTCGAGTCCATCGGTGATCAGATCGAGCGTATTGTGCTGGTCGGCCGGCAGCTGGGTGATCTCGGCGAGCACCAGCTCGAGGTCCTCGAGCAGCGGACGGACCCGGGGGTCGCGGCCTCCCGGACTGTCGAGCAGCAGCCGAGTGACACTCAACAGCTGGCGGGCCCGCTCCGGGGCGATCGAATCGGGTCGGCCCATCCGGGCCTGGGTGCGAAAGTCGGTGAGAAAGATCTCGACCCGGCCGAGATAGTCCTCGGTGGCCAGTCGCTCGGCGGGCGTCGCTCCGGTCTTGGGCGAGATGGTTTGGGGTTTGTGTACACTCAAGCGCCCCAGCCCGAAGGCGAGGAGGAGCGCCGCGGCGAGCCCCGCCACCGCGAGAACGGGGGTCCGGCGCCGGGCCGGCAAGGAGATGATCCGGGAATCGCCTCTCGCGGCGTTGAGCCGCGCCCACAGCTCGGCTCGAGGTGCCGGCGGAGGTTGATGGTAGCCCGGCAGCAGCTCCCGAAGCCGGGGGTCCAACTCGTGGTCGGTCACTGTCGGTTCTCTCCTCTCAGACAAAGGCCGCGAGCGATTCTCTGAGTCGCGCCCGCGCCCGGTGCAGTTGCGCCTTGGACGTCCCCGGTGTGACGTGGAGCATCTCGGCGATCTCCTCGTGGGAGTACCCCTCGAGCTCGTGGAGCACGAACACGGCGCGGTACCCATCGGCCAACTCGTCGATCGCCCGATAGAGGCGGTCCTTGAGATCGGCGTCCCGTGGCCGGTCGGTCGAGGCTGCGACCTGATGGCCTTCCTCCAAGGGAGCTTCACGGGCCGCGCGGCGACGGACCTTCCGGAGACCGTCCAGGGACACCGACATGGCCACCGCCCCGAT
>DASPUE010000289.1:0-4905 GCA_035623055.1 Gemmatimonadales bacterium | reverse complement strand
CGGCGGAGTTGTTCCGCGCCCGCGTTCCGGAGATCGCCGCGGATGGTGAGTTGCAGGTAGACGCCGCGCTGGTCCCGGAGATCGCGGCGCGCAAGGCGCCCGGCTCCCCGATTGGCGGCCAAGCCAACATTCTGGTCTTTCCCGACCTCGACAGCGGGAATATCGGCTACAAATTGGTCCAGCGGCTGGCCGGCGCCGCCGCCCTGGGTCCGGTGCTGCAAGGGCTTGCCCGTCCAATGAGCGACCTCTCGCGCGGGGCGAGCCCGGAGGATATTGTGGAGGTCGCCGGGATGGTGGCGTTGCAGGGGTAGACCATCAGGGAACGCGCACGGGAAGGTTCACGAGGGCGACCACCAGTCCAGGACTCACGGAAGGCGGCCGATGGGATTCACCGTCACCAAAGACACGTCGGGGATTTACGTGATCCGGGTCGAGGGCCAGCTCATCGTGGGCAACCGTCAGGAGCTCAAGACCGCGGTCCAGGAGGCTCTGGATCACGGTGAACGGCGCTTCGTGATCGATTTCTCGCGTACCGGCTACATCGACTCCTCCGGGCTCGGCGCCCTGGTATCGATCTCCAAGAAGGTGCGCGAGCAAGGCGGGGAACTCCGCCTCTCGGGCCTCAACGAGGACCTGCGTTCACTCTTCGAGCTCACCAAGCTCGATACCCTCTTCGCCATCAGCGACACCGCCGAGCGGGCGGTCGGGAGTTTCGCGGGGTGACCGCCCCACTCCCGGCCTCACTCCAGCTGTGCGTGCGCCGCCGTCGGGTCCCCGGTCCGACCGGGGCCACGGTTCAGGTGTCGCTCCGCGTCCCGAGCGACGTAGCCTGCATCGAGGAAGTGGTGGATCTCCTGGTGCGCCACTGCTGCAGCACCGGGTGGCTCTGCCGCAAGCGCCGGTTCAACCTCCGGGTAGCGGTGGCCGAGGCCCTGGCTAACGCGATCGTCGCGGGGAACAACGAGGACCGCAGCAAGTCGGTACAGGTCCAGGCCGAAGTGTGCGGCGACCAGATCCGCATCGAGGTCACCGACCAGGGCACTGGCTTCGACCCGGCCACCATCGCTGCGCCCATCCTGCCCGAAGAGCTCGATCGGCCCAATGGCCGCGGGCTCTTCCTGATCAAGCATCTCGTGGACGACGTCCGCTTCAACGCACAAGGAAACTCGATCTGCATGACGCTGCGCCGCCGCTGACGGGCCTGGAGTCCGTGGCGGACGCGCTGGGCGCTCTGGCGGGCGCCCGCGTGCGGCTCTGGCGATACGATGGCCGGGCGCTTCGCCGTTTCGGCTCGGCGCCCGATCCCGGCTTTGCACCCCCTATCCCCCTCCGTGCTGGACTGGTACCAACGCCGACCGGCGGGGTGTGGCTGGCGCCGATCCCCGACGCATCCGGATTCTGGATCGAAGTCGGAGAGCTCCCCGAAGCCCGGGCGGCCGAGCTGGCGGGCCAACTGGCCGGCGTGGTCGGCGCGTTCTTCCGGGCCGAGCGGGAGACCGCCGGCGTGGTGGAGGAGCTGACCGGCGTCTACAAGGAGATCGACCTCCTCTACGCCATCAGCGAGATCCTGGGCCACACGACCAGCCTGGAAGAGGCCGCGCGAACCATCGTCAGCGAAGTTGCCGACGTGGTTGGAGCTCGCCGGGCCTCGATCATGGTCTACGACGAGGCCACCGGGCTCTTGCGCACTGTCGCAGCCAGGGGCTTCTCCGCCGAGGGACTGCAGCCGGTCGTCGCCGAGGACAGCCCGTCGGTCGCCGCGCGGGTGTTCCGCGAGCAGCGGATCATTGTCTTCGATCCCACCGACCCGCTGGCCCAGAACCCGGGCTCGGCGGAGCCCCGCGATTACAAGAGTCAGGCCTTCCTGAGCATCCCCATCTGTTATGGACCCGGCGGACGCTGTGTCGGGGTCATCAACCTCACCGATCGTCTGCTCGGCGACAGCTTCACCCCGTCCGACGCCAAGCTGGTCTCCGCTGTCGCCAATCAGATCGGGGCATCAATCGAGAACGCCCGCCTGGTGCAGCGCGACCTGCGCCGCCAGCGCCTGCAGCGGGAACTCGAGCTGGCGCACGATCTCCAGCTCAAGCTGTTGCCCAACCCATCGGTTCTCCAGGGCGATGCCCAGGTGGCGGCCATCTGCCGCCCGGTCGACAGCGTGGGTGGAGATTTCTACACCTTCACCCGCCTCGGCCAGGGCCGGGTCGGAGTGATGCTCGGAGACGTGTCCTCCCACGGCTTCTCCGCCGCGCTGGTGATGGCCCTGGTGATGTCCGCGGCGGCGATTCACGCCGGGGCCGCCAGCACCCCCGACGAGGTGCTCGCCTCCATGCTCGAGAGCCTGGGCGATGAGCTCGCGTCGACGGAGATGTTTCTCTCGGTCTTCTACGGCGTGCTCGACCCTTCCCGGGGCCGCCTCATCTATGCCAACGCCGGTCATCCCCACGCCTTCCGGGTGCCGCGCACCGGCGAGCCGGAACGTCTCCCGACCACCGCGCCCCCGCTGGGACTCTCCGCCGCCGCCAGCATTCAGCGACATCAGGTGCCCTGGGTCGCGGGCGAGGATCTCCTCTGTCTCTGGACCGATGGACTGGTGGATCAGGCCACCGGCTCGGGCTTCACCGAGGAACGGCTGCTCGCTGAGATCAGCCGCCGGCGCGCCGAGGCCCCCGACTCCATCGTGCGGGCCGTCTTCACCGAGGCGGACAAGGCGACGGAACACCCCGCAGATGACCGGACCCTTCTGGTGATGCGGGTGTAGCGGGCGGTGCCGTCCGCGAAGAAGCGTCTCGGACAGCATTTCCTCCACGACCCGGGGATCCTCCGCAGAATCGCTGAACGCCTGGAGATCGAGCCGGGGGATACCGTGCTGGAGATCGGCCCCGGCCTCGGGGCCCTCACCGCTCAGCTCTCCGAACGCGCAACAAAGCTCATCGCCATCGAGAAGGACCGCGACCTGGTCCCCGGACTCCGCGAGCGTTTCCCCGGCCTGACGCTCGTCGAAGGGGATGCTCTCGACCTCGATTGGCACGCCCTCACCGGCGGTGGTCCTGTCCGGATCATCGGAAACATTCCGTACAACATCACCTCGCCCCTCCTGGAGCAGGCGCTGCTCCCGCCGCGCCCGCGCCGCATCGTCTTCCTGGTGCAGAAGGAAGTCGCCGATCGGGTGGTCGCGAAGCCGGGCGGTGCCGACTACGGCGCTCTGACCGTCGGGATCCAGGCCGTGGCCGAGGCCAGGCGTCTCTTCACGGTTCCGGCCGGGGCCTTTCGGCCGAGACCCAAGGTGGACTCCGCGGTGCTCTCGCTGGAGCCTCGTGCCGTGCCGGTGGTCCAGGACGACGAGGCGCAGGCATTCCGCCGGTTCGTGGTGGGCCTTTTCGGGTTCCGGCGCAAACAACTCGGGCGCGGACTCCGGGAGCTCACCGGGGCAGGGGTCGCCGAGGTGAGTCGGTGGCTCAAGGCGAGCGACCTCAGCGAGACCCTGCGTCCCCAGGAACTGACTCCCTCCGCGTTCGCCCGATTGTTCCACGCGATCCCACCGGGCGCTCGGCCGACCTAGTCAGCCCTTTGCCCAGCCGGGCGATGCGGCTAGATTTGTGAAATCTTTCACAAAAGCCATGCGCAAAATCGCCGAATCCACCGTTCGCCGACTGTCACTGTATCTCCGGTTTCTCGAGGAGTTTGAGGAGCAGGGGATCGAGACGGTCAGTTCCGAGGCCCTGGCGGCCCGGGGCGGGACGACCTCGGCTCAGGTTCGGAAAGACCTCTCATTCTTCGGCTCATTCGGGAAGCGGGGCTTGGGTTATGGGGTCCCCGAACTGGTCCGGAAGCTCCGGGAGATTCTCGGCCTCGGCCGCACCTACCGGGTGGCGATGATCGGGGCGGGGAAGATCGGTAGCGCGCTGGTGCAATACCGCGGCTTCAAGCAGCGCGGGTTCGAGATCGCCGCCATCTTCGATTCCGATCCGGCCAAGGTCGGCAAGGCCTGGAACGGGCTCACCGTCAAGGACGCAAGGGAGCTGGAGGCCGAGCTGCGCCGGCAGCCGGTGGAAATCGCCGTCATCGTCACGCCCGCGGAGGCGGCCCAGGCCGTCACCGATCGCTGCATCGACCTCGGCGTGAAGGCCATCCTCAACTTCGCCCCAGTCCAGCTGGTGGTGCCGGATGACGTGGTGGTGAAGACGGTGAACCTGGCGCTGGAGTTGGAGACGTTGAGTTATGCGTTGACGAATAGATAGGGAGCAGGCGTCAGGGGTCAGGCGTCAGGGATATTGCGGCTAGCCGTCGTCGCTCGCAGTGTGAGGGCCTTCCGCAGACCCGCCAGCATGCGACCGACCTCCTCCGTCCGACGGATCAGAGTATCCGCATCAGCCGTTTCGAAGTAGCCGATCCGTTTGGCAAGGTGGATCTGAGTCTCCAGCTCCAGGAGAGAGCCATTGGCAATTCCTACATGCCTTCGGTAATCGCCCAGAGATCCCCTACCATACCCTTCGGCGAGATTGCTGGGGATCGAGACGACCGCGCGGCACATTTGTGCGGCGAGCGCGAAGCGCTCGTGGCTCGGGAATCGTCTCACCGCGGCATACACCTGCTCGGCGAGATCCATGGCCTTGCGCCAGACCAGCAGGTGTTGATACCCCTCGTGCTTTGCACCATTCGGCATGGCAACGACCATAGCTACGCTTGAGCTAGCAATGGCGTCGAAGTAACGCACCCCTTTGCTTTCCTACGCTGCACAGCGGCCTGACCCCTGACGCCTGATCCCTGACCCCTGATCCCTGACCCCTGACGCCTGACGCCTGACGCCTGATCCCTGACCCCCGTTACCTTCCCCCCCAAATGCCCCCCCTGCACATCACCAGCGAAATCGGCCAGCTCGAGAGCGTCCTCGTGCATACGCCG
>DASPUE010000288.1:0-4659 GCA_035623055.1 Gemmatimonadales bacterium | reverse complement strand
TCGTCAGTGCCGATGGCGGAAGAGCGGTCTCCTCCCGGCGAATCCGGATCACGGAATGACCGCGGCCCAAAGCGCCGGCCGTCGCTCGACCTCGGCCTGCTGCCTGATGCCGGGGACCACTGGCCAGGCGAACCATCCCTGCGGCCCGTCGTCGAACACTCGGAAGGCGATGCCGGGCAAACCGCCTCGCGCCTGGGTGAAGTAAGCGGGGTCGAGTCGCAGCTCGACCGACCACCCGGCGCTGTCGCTTCGCGAACGCACCTCCCATCCCTCTTCCTCGCGGCCCGGGCCGAGCCGCCAATCGGGGTCCTCGCGCGGAGGATGCCAGGACCCGTAGCCACCCCGAAACACCACACTGCTGTCCAACACCCGCCGGAAGTACCACTGGAAGTCGTCGTGCTCGGGCGCGCGGGCCCGGTCTCCCCAGGTATCGAGGCTGATGACGAAGTCGTCACCCCAGTAGAACGTGGTATCGGGGATGGCGGCGGCGATGTACACGTGCGCGCTGTCGCGACGGAGCCAGATGCGGATGGTCCCGGCGGCCCGGGGAATCTCCACTGTCGGCGGGCCGTACTTGGCCTCGCTCGCCGCGCCGTCGAAGTTCGGCGGTGCGCTGACGACCGGGATGCGCAGCGTATCGCTTGCGGCGAGAGCAGCCAGCAGGAGCAGCGGGAGGGGCATTCCTCGCAGGCTTTCCGGAAGGGAGAACGTCAGAGATCGGTTAGTGGAACCAGGCGAGCCCGCGGGGGAAGACCGCTCTCGAGCTCCATGATGCCCACCGACGGCGGCAGGTCGAAGCGGCGGCGCCCGGCCCCGCCGGGGTTCATGACCGTTACCACCACATCTACGGTGGTGAGTAGCGGACGGTGGGTATGGCCGTAGACGATGACGTCGGCGTTAGGATAGGCCTCGTGCAGCAGCGCGGGTGTGGGAGACCCCAGCTGGTCCCCATGCGTAAGGACGAAGTCCAGCCCTTCGATGCGCTCCTCGATCAGCGCGGGGATCCGGTCGCGCAGTTCCCAGCCGTCGGTGTTCCCATGGACCGCCGTCACCGGAGCGATCGCCTCCAGGTCGGTCAGGAGATCGAGCGAGCCGATATCACCGGCGTGGAGAATCCGGTCCACCGCGGCAAAGACCTCGAAGACTTCCGGACGCAGCAGGCCGTGTGTGTCGGAGATGATGCCCAGCCGCATTGGTGCCTAGCCCTGCCACCGCGGCGCGACCTCGATGTCGAGGCCGAGATGGTCCAGCACCCGCTGAACAATGAAGTCGACCAGCTGGGCAATCTCGGTCGGGCGGTGGTAGAACCCCGGCGCGGCCGGCAGCACCACCGCTCCCGCCTCGGTGACGGCGGTGAGGTTCCGCAAATGCACCAGCGAGAGAGGGGTTTCGCGCGGCACCAGGATCAGCTTGCGGCGCTCCTTGAGCGCCACATCTGCAGCCCGCTCCACCAGCGAGCGGCTGGTTCCCCCCGCGATCGCGGCGACGGTCCCCATCGAGCAGGGACAGATCACCATGGCCCGAGACTTGGTGGACCCCGAGGCGGGTCGGGCCCCGCGGTCCTCGTCGGCATAGACCGTGACGCTCGACCAATCCCCGCCCGTCGCGGCCCGGAGCGCCGCCTCATCCGCGATGCCGGTCTCCTCGCGGAGTAACCGCCAGCCGTGACTCGACACGATCAGCCAGACCGGAGTCCGGCTCCGGGCCAGCACCTCGAGGAGGCGCACCGCGTAGGGCGCCCCGGAGGCTCCGGTGATCGCGACGACAACCGGCTGCACCTCTATCGACCGCGACGGTTGGCGGTGGGGGTCCGCACCGGGTGACGCTCGGGGGCCGGCGGGGGGACTTTCGGCTGCTGCGCTCCCTTCTCAGGCCGGGGCTTGCCGCGGCCGCGCTGTGGGATGAGGGACTCCTTCGGGCGCTTGCTCATGATCTCCTCCGGGTAGGACCGGCGCGCTTCCGTGCCGCAGCGCTCACCGTCTAGTGCACCAGCTTGTCGATCAACGCGAACAGAAAGACGGTCACACTCATCACGCCGTTCATCGTAAAGAAGGCGGCATCGAGCTTCGACAGATCGCCGGGGCGAACCAGCCGGTGCTCGTAGATCAGCAGTCCCGAGGCGGCGACGATGCCACCGAAGTACCACGGTCCGAACCCGGCCCCCCAGCCGAACAGCACCAGGGCCGGAATGGTCACTCCGTGCAGCAGCTTGGCCAGCAGGATGCTGTTCCGTTCCCCGAAGCGGACGACAGCACTGTGCAGCCCTTCGCTCCGGTCGAAGCTGGCGTCGGGGAGTGCGTAGAAGATATCGAACCCCGCGACCCAGGTAGCCACCGCCACGGTGATGGCCGCGAGCACCCACCACGGCTCGCTCCAGTGACCGGTCACGGCGAGAAACCCGCCCACGGGCGCAATCGCCAGCGAGAGCCCGAGCCAGAGGTGGGGCCACCAGGTGAACCGCTTGCTCAAGCTGTACAGCGTGATCCAGGCCAACGCGAGTGGGCTGAGCAGCAGGCACAGCCGGTTGAGGAGCCCGCTCACGGTGAGGAAAAGCGAGCCGGCCAGCAGGACCGAGATCCACGCCTGCCGCAAGGTGAGCGCGCCGCGGGGCAATTCCCGGTTCCGGGTCCGCGGGTTCCTTGCATCGAGGTCCCGGTCGGCGATTCGATTGAAACCCATCGCGACCCAGCGAGCGGCGCTGAACGCCAGGATCACCAGGATCACCGTGCGCCAGGTGACCGCCTGATGGTGCGACGCGGCCAGCACCCCCAGCAGCGCGAATGGCAGCGCGAACAGGGTGTGCGGGAGTTTCACGAAGTTCGCGTACCGGACGAGCAGCGACTCCCCGGCGAAGGTCTGCCCTTCGGGAGGGACCAGCGGGGAGCCGCGCGCGGGTAGCGACGGAGTCATTCCGCCCCCTTCGGCGCGAGCGGGATTCCCAGTCTGGGCCACAGCGCGTCCACTCGGCGCCTCGTGTCTTCGTCCATGATGATCAGCTCGGGCCACTCACGCGTGAAGCCCTCGTCCTTCCATTTGCGGGTTCCGTCGATGCCCATCTTGCTCCCGAAGGTGAAGTGCTGGCTCGAATGGTCCAGCACGTCCACCGGCCCCTTGGTGAAGCGGACGTCACGTTCGGGGTCGATGTTGTTGAGCGTGATCCACCAGGCCTCGTCGGGATCGCGCACGTTGACGTGCTTGTCCACGACTACGATCACCTTGGCGAGCGACATGAGGCCGGCACCCCACAGCGCGTTCATGACCTTGTAGGCCTGGCCCGGGTACTGCTTGTCGATGGAGACGAAGATCAGATTGTGGAAGATGCCGCAGGCCGGCATGTGATAGTCCACGATCTCCGGCATCGTGAGCCGGAGCAGCGGCAGGAAGATCCGTTCCGTCGCATGCCCGAGGTAGTAATCCTCCATAGGCGGCCGGCCCACCAGGGTCGCAGCGTACACCGGGCGCTTCCGCATGGTCACCGCCGTGACGTGCACCTCCGGATAGAGATCGGCGAGTGAATAGAACCCGGTGTGGTCCCCGAACGGCCCCTCCGTCACCAGCGGCTCGGCGGGATCGATGTATCCCTCGATTACGAATTCGGCCTCTGCCGGAACCTCCAGCGCGCAGGTGACGGCGCGGGCCAGTTCCACCGGAGACCCTCGGAGGAATCCGGCAAACAGGAATTCGTCGATGGTCGGTGGGAGTGGCGCGGACCCGGAGTAGACACTGGCCGGATCGGCGCCGATGGCGATGGCCACAGACATCCGCTCCCCGCGCTCCGCCATCTCGCGCCAGTGCGCCGCGCCGACCTTGTGACGCTGCCAGTGCATCGCGAGACGATTCTTGCCCAGCACCTGCACCCGATACATCCCCACATTGCGAACCCCCGAACGGGGGTCCTCCGTGATGACCAGCGGCAAAGTGATGTAGCGGCCGCCGTCCTTGGGCCAGGTGGTCAGGAACGGGACGCGATCGAGATCCACCTCATCCCCTTTCCAGATCACCTCCTGGCACGGCGGCCGGCCACCGCGAGTGCGGGGCGGGAACTTCGCCACCTCCGCGAGGCGGGGGAGCATGGCCAGCTTCCCCAACAGTCCGTCAGGGACCTTGAGGTTGAGCAAATCGCTGATCCGGGCCCCGATCTCGTCCAGCTGGTCGACGCCGAGCGCCAGGCAGATCCGCCGCATCGACCCGAAGAGATTGATGGCCACGGGGAACTCGCTCTCGCGGCCGTCGCCCAGGACGACCCGTTCGAAGAGGAGCGCCGGTCCGCCGCCCTTGCTCTTCATGCAGCGGTCGGCGATCTCCGCGATCTCCAGGCGCGCCTTCACCGGCTCACGTACTCGCACCAGGTCCCCGGCCTTCTCGATCGCGGCAATGAATTCCTGGAGGGTATCGAGCGTCATGAGTAGTGTCGGTTGATCGTGCTTCGGCCTATGGGCGCGTTCCGACGTGGATCGCGCAAATTCCGCCGAACAGGAGCGTGTACGTCACCGTGGCGAAACCGGCCCGGCGCATTTTGTCGGCCAGGGCGTCCGGCTCGGGAAACGACAGGACCGACTCCGGGAGGTAGTTGTAGGCGTTCTCATGCCCAGAGACGAGCCGGCCGATCAGTGGCAGCAGCCGGCGGAAGTAGAAGAAGTAGAGCCCCCGCCAGGGCTG
>DASPUE010000287.1:0-9135 GCA_035623055.1 Gemmatimonadales bacterium | reverse complement strand
GTGGCCGAGCGGCTGGTCGCGCGAAAGGCGGCTCGCTGGAGCGAGTTCCAGGCCCTCGCCGAGCGCGCCACCAAGAGCGGTCTCGACAGCTTTCAGGCATCCGAACTCCCTGACTTCGCGGCGCGCTATCGCGAGGTGGCGGCGGACCTGGCCCGGGCCCGCACCTACCGTGCGTCGCCCGCGGTCCTCGCCCGTCTCGAGCGGCTGGTCGCCGCGGGCCATAACGCGCTGTATCGCGACGAGGCCCACACCGGTCGCCAAGTCTGGCGCTTCCTCGCCCGCGAGTGCCCGGCCGGGATCATCCAGGCGCGGCGGACCGTGCTCCTGGCCTTCCTCACCTTCTCCTTTCCCGCGATCGCCGGCTATCTGCTGCTCAAGGAGCGGCCGGCCCTGGCGCAGCAGGTCATCCCGGCGAGCATGCTGGACCGGGCCGAGGCGGGCACTCAGCGGCAACAGAGCGGCAAAGGCTATTACGAGGCGGAAGCCGAGTCCCGGCCCCTGATGGCCTCTTCGATCATGACGAACAACATCCGCGTCGCTCTCAGCTGCTTCGCGTCGGGCATCTTTCTTGGAATCGGCTCGCTAGTGCTTCTGGGTTACAACGGACTGGCGCTGGGAACCATTTCGGGGCACTTCGGCAACGTCGGCCTGCTGGGTTATCTCTGGACCTTCGTGATCGGACACGGCGTCCTGGAGCTGTTCGCGATCTGGGTAGCCGGCGCCGCCGGCTTCCTGCTCGGCAAGGCGATCATCGCCCCCGGAGAGCTCTCGCGCGGCGAAGCACTGGTTCTCACCGGCCGCCTCGCCATCCGGATGATCGGCGCGGTGATCGTGCTCCTGGTGATCGCGGGGTTGATCGAGGGATTCGTCTCGGCGAGTACGGTACCCCTGGGCTACCGGCTGGCGGTCAGCGGCGCCAGTCTGTTCTTCCTCATCGCTTATCTCACCAACGGCTGGCTGTACCTGCGTCGGGGCGAAGTGCCAGCGTAGGGATCGGCGTCGCCCTGAGCGCGGCGATCGGCGTGCCGGGACCCGCGATCCCTCCTGGTGGTCCTCTCCCGCCCCAGCCCTCAACTCTCTCTCAGGATTCCCCGCATCCGCACCGCGAGCGCCTCGATCTCCCGAAGGCTGGTGAGGGTTTCGGGGTCCAGCTTCGATTCGTTGAGGAGCAGGAGCTGGGTCTCGGCCAGCAGGGCGGAAAGCGGATTGGAAAGATCGTGGCGCAGCTTGTGAAATCGATCGGTCTCGGACGTCACGTCGGCGCACCCGATTTTGAAGGAAGGAACCGGCCCCCAGCGTAGTGCCGGTAATATAAGGTTCCCTGTGGCAGTAAGGAGGGCGACATGCCCCACCTGGAAGCCCGCCGCGACGGCTACCTCATCTCGACCGATCCGGCGCGGCTCGACCCTTCCGCGATTCACGCCTACCTCTCTCGCTCCTATTGGGCGGACGCGATCCCGTTCGACCTCGTCATCCGATCGCTCGCCGGCTCGCTCTGCTTCGGCCTCTACACCGATGGTGTCGCGCAGATCGGGCTGGCGCGGGTGATCACCGACCAGGCGACGTATGCGTACCTCTGCGATGTCTACGTCCTCGAGGAGTACCGGGGTAGCGGGCTGGGTCGCTGGCTCATGGAGGTCGTGATGGGGCACCCCGACCTGCAAGGGTTGCGGCGTTTTTCGCTCGTGACGCGGGACGCCCATGGGCTGTACGCGCCGTTCGGGTTTACCCCAGTGGCACAGCCGGAACGATATATGGAAATCGTGCGCCCAGGCCTGTATCGTCGGAGCGCAGCAGGCCTTGACCCGTCTCATGAAAGACCTTGACGCTCTCCACCCCCCGGCCTATAATAGGTCTGCTCCCAGTTCCGAGACCTCTCCCAGGCGTCCCTTCTACACCACAAACCACTCGCAAGCCGGGCTCTCCGGCTCGTTGCTCAATTCCGATCCCGAACACATTTGCCCGCCCCCAACAAGGCTCGTCCGCCGGCTGACCGGCGGCCCACTCCTGACCGGAGTGCGACGACTGAGCGGAGTACCACTCCCGTGGATATCGCGGAGCTCAAGCAGAAATCCGTCGCGGAACTGCATGCGCTGGCCGAACAGCTGAATATCAGCAATTACTCGGGCCTGCGGAAGCAGGATCTCATTTTCCGGATCGAACAGACCCTGCTCGATCAGGACACCGTCATCCGTGGCGAGGGTGTACTGGAGATCCTGCCGGAGGGCTACGGCTTCCTCCGCAGCCAGGACTGGAACTATCTCTACGGCCCCGACGACATCTACGTCTCGCCTTCCCAGATCAAGCGCTTCGATCTGCGGACCGGCGATACCGTCATGGGACAGGTCCGCCCCCCCAAGGAGGGGGAACGGTACCTGGCGCTGCTCAAGGTCGAGAGCGTCAACTACGAGGAGCCGGAGAAGACCAAGCACCGGATCGCCTTCGATAACCTCCGGCCGCGTTACCCCGACCAGCGCATCCGCCTGGAGCGGGCAACCGGCGACCTCTCCATGCGAGTGGTCGACCTGCTCTCCCCGATCGGCAAGGGTCAGCGCGGTCTGATCGTCGCGCCGCCCAAGGCGGGCAAGACGATCCTGATGCAGAAGCTCGCCAACGCCATCAGCGAGAATCACCCGGAGTGTGTGCTGATCGTGCTGCTCATCGACGAGCGGCCCGAGGAAGTCACTGACATGCAGGAGAACGTGCGGGCAGAGGTGATCTCCTCCACCTTCGACGAGCCCGCCGACCGTCACGTGCAGGTGGCGGACATGGTGATCGAGAAAGCCAAGCGGTTGGTGGAGCATGGCCGCGACGTGGTGATCCTGCTCGACTCCATCACCCGCCTCGCCCGGGCGCACAACGTCGTGGTGCCCCATTCCGGGAAGATCCTCTCGGGCGGCGTGGATGCCAACGCGCTGCAGAAGCCCAAGCGCTTCTTCGGAGCTGCCCGCAACATCGAGGGCGGCGGGTCACTCACCATCATCGCCACCGCGCTGATCGACACCGGCAGCCGGATGGATGAAGTGATCTTCGAAGAGTTCAAGGGCACCGGCAACATGGAATTGGTCCTCGACCGGCGCCTCGCGGACCGCCGCATCTACCCCGCCATCGACATCCAGCGCACCAGCACCCGCAAGGAGGAGCTCCTGATGGACAAGGACGAGCTCAACCGGGTGTACTTGCTGCGGAACTTCCTGGCCGACATGCCGCCGGTGGAGGCCCTCGAGTTCCTGCTGGAGCGGATGAAGCGAACCAAGAGCAACAAGGAATTCTTCGCCACGATGGCGCAATAGGCGCCCAGGCAGGCGGCCGCGCTACGAGCAGCCGGCATTCGGCTCGGTGCGCTAATTTTCTGCCATGCCTATCCCGCCGTCCGGTCGCATCATCGCCGTCGACTGGGGCGAGGTCCGTCTGGGCCTCGCCCTTTCTGATGAGGGACAGGTCCTTGCCAGCCCCCTCGACACGCTCACCCGCCGACCCGGCAAACGCTTCCCCATGCTCCCGTTCGTGGCCCACCTCGAACGGCACCACCCCGTGGGCGTCGTCGTCGGGCTGCCGTTGACGTTGCAGGGCGAAGAGGGGCCCAGCGCCGCCGCGGCTCGAGAACTGGCCGGGCTTATCGCCGGCCGAACCGGGCTCCCGGTGGAGCTCGTCGATGAGCGCCTGACCACAGCCAGGGCACACCGGGAGATCCGGGAACAGGGCGGCTCCAGCCGTGGGCGGCGGGAGGAAGTCGATGCGCTGGCCGCCTCGGTGCTGCTGCAGGGCTACTTGGACCAGCGGCGCGGTGGCCTCACGTGATCGGGCGCCGCCTCGTTCTCGTGCTTCCGTTGCTGCTTGGCTGCGCATCCCCGCCACCGAACGGGCCGACGGTCCGGGTGGTGATCCTAGCCCACGCGACCTTTCGCGCGGTGACCGATTCCATCGCCGCCCACGGACTGGTCGCTTCGCCACTCTGGTTCCGGGTCCTGGCCCGTCTTCGCGGCGCCGACCGGGCCGTCAAAGCGGGCACCTACGACCTTCCCGCCGGCGCGAGCTCGTGGGCTCTGCTCGGCATTCTGGAATCGGGCCGAGTGGCCACCGTGCGGCTCACGGTGCCGGAAGGCCTCACCCTCCTTGACCTGGCGGATCTCGCAGAGGAGAAGCTGGGGATCCCGGCGGACACCCTCCTGGCGCGCGCCCGCGATGCGGCCGTCCGTGAGCACCTGGGCATCAGCGCGCCGAGCCTGGAGGGATACCTCCTGCCCGAGACCTATACCCTGCCGGTGCCGGTCACGGCCGATGCCCTGCTTGAAGCGATGGTCGCGGAGTTCGAGCGCCAATGGGCCCCGGCATGGAACCGGAGACTCGATTCGCTGGGCCTGAGCCAAACCGAGCTGCTGGCCCTGGCGTCAATCGTCGAAGGAGAGGCGCGTCACGACGATGAACGCGCTACCATCGCTGGGGTCTACCTCAACCGCCTGCGGCTCGGCATGCTCCTCCAAGCCGATCCGACGGTACAGTACGCCGTGGAGCTGGCGACCGGGGCTCGGAAGACTCGCCTCTACTTCAAGGATCTCGACATCGAGTCACCCTACAATACCTACCTCCACCCCGGGCTCCCTCCAGGCCCCGTCAACTCCCCAGGCATCAGGAGCATCCAGGCCTCCCTCTACCCGGCTCAGGTGCCCTACCTGTACTTCGTCGCCGGGCCGGATGGGCATCACGTCTTCAGCCGCACGATGGCCGAACACAACCGGGCCATCGAGGAGATCCGGCGGCCGCACTCCAACGGCAGGTAGGCCTCGACCGGCGGGGGCTCTCAGGCGAGCATGGCGGCATAACGCCGCGCCGCCGCCTCGATGTCCGCCGCGCCGAGGATCCCGGACACCACCGCCACTCCAGCGCCGCCTGCCGCCAGCACCGCAGGAACATCTTCGGGACGGACCCCGCCGATCGCGAGGCAAGGCCGGCCGCCCGACAACGCCACGATTCGGCGGAACCCTTCGGCGCCGAGCGACGAACCGGCATCGGCCTTGGTATCCGTTACCCGCCAGGGGCCAACGCCCCAATAATCCGCGTCCAGTGCTCCGCGGGCTTCGTCGGCGCTTCCCACCGAGGCGCCGATGAGGGTTCCCGGGGGCATGATGCGCTTCGCGAGTTCGACGGCCAGATCATCCGGCCCGAGATGCACGCCGAGCCCCGCGGCCGCCGCCACGTCCGGGCGGTCGTTCACGATGACCAGCACCTCAATCGCCTTCCGGAGTCGCCTCGCGAGGGCGAGCAGCTCGCGCGGCGCCATCGCCTTCAGCCGCAGTTGCACCGCGGTCACACCACCCTGCACGGCCTGGCGCGCCAGATCCACCGGATCGCGACCGGCCAGCAGCCGGTCGTCGGTGACCAACATCAGACGAAGGTGCTGCGCTAGATTATTCGGCATGAGCGAGCCTTCTCCCCTTCGACTGCAGGGCATCCGCGGTGCGACCACCGTGGAGGCCAATGATGCGCAACAGATCCTGGAGGCGACCGACGAACTGCTGCGAGCCCTGATCACCGCCAACGAGCTCAGTCCGGACGACGTGGTCAGCGGTCTCTTCACCATGACCGCTGACCTGAATGCCGCCTTCCCGGCCCGGGCCGCGGAGGTCTACGGCTGGAATATCGTGGCGCTGCTCCATTCGACCGAGATCCCCGTCCCCGGCTCGCTCCCGCGCTGCATCCGGCTCCTGGTCCACGCGTACACCCGGCGGAGCCGGGACCAGATCCGGCACGTTTACCTGCGCGCCGCAACGGTGCTCCGGCCCGACCGGGCGCGCTCGTAGGTAGAGGCGGGCCTCCTCCGGCACCCGCCCGCCGCTCCATCCACCATGGATTACCCGATCGCCAAGGTCGCCAGCAGGGGCGCCGACCGCTGGACTCGCGGCCACCCCTGGATCTACCGGAGTGACGTGGTTCGCGAGCCCGGTACGGCCGGGCTCTGCGAGGTGCAGGATCTCCGCGGCAAGCGACTCGGCGTGGCCCTTTATTCCCCCAAGTCCGAGATCAGGCTCCGCCTGCTGACCCGGGAGAACGAGGTCATCGGCCCGGCATGGTGGCGGCGCCGCCTCGCGGCCTGTTTCGCCCGTCGCGAGGGAATCGACGCAACGGCCTATCGGCTGGTGCATGGCGAGGGGGACGGGATCCCGTCGCTCATCGTGGATCGCTACGATCGCTGGCTGGTGCTGCAGATTCTCTCCGCCGGCCTCGAGACCCTGCGCGGGGAGATCATTGCGGCGCTCGACGAGCTGCTCAAACCCGAGGGAATGCTGCTTCGCAACGACGTCGCGGTCCGCAAGCGGGAGGGACTGCCTGAGGAAATTACCCTCGTTCAGGGAAGCGTGCCGGAGCAGATCGAGATTCGCGAGGGATCGGTGCGCTACCTCGCCGCTCCCTGGACCGGCCAGAAGACCGGGGCGTTCCTCGACCAGCGACCCAACCGCCTGCTCGCGGCCACGCTGACCCGGCCCGGCGGAACCGCGCTCGACTGCTTCACCTACCACGGCAGCTTCGCCCTGCACCTCGCGACCCGGGCGAGCCGAGTCATCGCCGTGGATGTCAGCGCCGAGGCGCTGGCACGAGGCCAAGCGAACGCCGCACTGAACGACTTCGGCAATCTGGTCTGGCAGGAGGGGGACGTCTTCGAGCTGCTGCGGCGGTTCGAGCGCGAGCGCCAGCGGTTTGACACGATCGTGGTCGATCCCCCCGCCTTTGCCAAGACCAGAAGTGCCGTCCCCCAGGCGCTCCGCGGCTACAAGGAAGTGAATCTGCGGGCCATGCGACTGCTCGCCCCGGGCGGGACCCTGGTGACGGCCTCCTGTTCCTTTCATGTGGGACGGCCCGCGTTCCTCTCGATGCTCGAGGCGGCGGCGGCCGACAGCGGCCGGCGAATGATTCTGACTCATCTGCTGGGTCAGGGGCCGGACCACCCGGAAGTCCTCACCATCCCGGAAACCGGCTACCTCAAGGGGGCCGTACTCCTGGCAGAGGCCTAGGTAGTAGATGAGATGGGGTGACCTAGCTCCGTGCCATCTCACGTCTTACGACCCGTTCCCGGTTGACACCTCGCCCCTCTCCATACGACTTTGTAGCTGATCCTCTCCCCCTCGACTCTCCCCCAGGCGCCGGACGGGGCACGACGAGCCTTCATGCTGACCGCCCTCCAGCTCCAGCAGCAGCGGCGCCGTCGCCCGCTCCCATCGCTCAAGCACCAGTACCATGAGTACATCTTGCAGCGAATCGAGAGCTACAAGAACAGTCTTTCCAGGCGCGAACTGCTGGAACTGGGCAACGAGGCAGTCGCCGAAATGGCGGAGGCTGGCGACCAGTTCCTGCTCACCGAGGTCCTGCTGACCGACTGGGTGGACCGGCTGATCCACAAGCGGCTCCGGCTGCAGCCCTATGGCCGCTGGTCCCGGCATTTCCGCCAGCTCCGCACCGCCCAGCGGGAACCCACCCATTGGGGCGTCGATCGCCGGAGCCCGGTAACCCGTCTGCTCGCGAGACTGGAGCCCGGCGATACGGCCCTGGTCATCGGCTGTGACTCAGCTCCGGTGGCTTTTCTGCTGGCGGCGCACGATGTCGAGGTCGTCTTCATCGGAAATGACATGACCTTTGTGGACCAGGTGGAATCCCGGGTGGCCGAGGAGGCTCTGGGCCACTACTGCAGCACCTACGTTGCCCCAACGGGGCAGTACGGGCCCGGCCTCCCCGATCGGGTGCAGATCATCGCGATCGATACCGCGACTCTGGAGGCCGAGACCGCCTCCGCCCGGAGGGCCATCGTCCAGCGACTGATGGACCGGACCGTGGCCAGCGGGGTTCACCTGATCCTGCCGAGCGAGCACGCTCTCGCGCCAGATGCCTTCCTGTCGCTCTACTCCGAATGGGCCCGCGAAGACCCGCCCTCGGAGAAGCGGCGCCCCAGCAAGTCGCTCGGCATTCTGCTTGGCAAGCCGCCAGAAGTGGCGGAACCGAGGGCCTCGCTCAAGTCTCGCGAGGCCTGAGGCCGCGTCGCTCCGATGCTCCTGCGCAATCTCGCCTATCTGGATGCCCTGGCACGGGAGCAGCACTTCGCCCGCGCGGCGGCGGCCTGTCACGTCACCCAACCGACCCTCTCGTCCGGCATCAAGCAGCTCGAAGAGGAACTCGGTCTTCTCATCGTGCAGCGGGGCCAGCGCTTCCAGGGGTTCACCCCCGAAGGGCTCCGGGTACTGCACTGGGCCCGTCAGATTCTGGCGGATACCAGCAGCCTCCAGGCGGAAGCCAGCGAGCTGCGCGGGGGGCTGGTGGGACGGCTGCGGATCGGGGCCATCCCCGTCACGCTCCCGGCGGTCGCTCTGCTCACCACCCCGTTCTCCGAGCGGCATCCCAAGGTCACCATCACCGTCCTCAGCCTGACGTCGATCGACATTCAGCGGGGGTTGGACGAGTTCAGTCTCGACGCGGGCCTGACCTACCTGGATAACGAGCCACTTACTGGTGTACGGACCGTGCCGCTCTACCGGGAGCGCTATTACCTCTTCACCGCCTCCAACGGACCCCTCGGCGAGCGTGCCACGGTGTCATGGGGGGAACTCGGTAACCTCACGCTCTGCCTGCTCACCCCCGATATGCAGAACCGGCGGATCATCAACAGCAACCTTGCCGCCGTTGGAATCAGCCCGCACGTTGCCATCGAGACCAACTCGGTGCTCACGCTCTGGGCCCAAGTCCATTCCGGCGGCTGGTCGAGCATCCTGCCGCAGCCCTTTCTCCATCTGCTCGGAGAGCCGGAAGGACTCCGGGCAATCCCGCTCATAGATGATCCGACGCACTATACGATCGGGCTCGCGATTCCCGATCGCGAGCCAGTAACCCCGTCGGCACGGGAACTCTTCAAGCTGGTTGGGGAGCTGAACCTCGAAGAGGGACTCGACCTACCGCCCCTACCGAAGTCACGCAGGGGCTGACCGCGAGGCTCAGGCCCGGTCCTGGATCCGCTCCGGGTGGGTATACACCGTGTGCCGGTCCCGTCGGACGAAACCCACCAAGGTGAGCCCCGACTGTTCTGCCACCCGGATTGCGAGTCCGGTGGCGCCAGAGATCGCGGCCATGATCGGGCTTCCGAGCACCGTGGTC
>DASPUE010000286.1:0-3793 GCA_035623055.1 Gemmatimonadales bacterium | reverse complement strand
GACAATGGAATCCTGCTCGAGATATCCGACGATGGCATCGGCTTCCTCCCCGAGGACACCGTCCGGTCGACCGGGCTTGGCATGGTGAGCATGCGGGAACGACTGCGGCTGGTAGGTGGCGACCTCAATATCTCCTCAGTGCCCGGGCGCGGCACGGTGGTGCGCGCATGGGTGCCGCGCGTCGCGGGTGAATCATGACTCCCCGCGCCAGACTGCTCATCGCCGACGACCATCCGCTGGTCTGCAGCGGGCTCAAGACCTTGCTGGAGCCTGCGTACGAGGTGGTCGCCATGGTGCAGGACGGGAAGGACGTCATGGGGACCGTGGCGCGCTACGACCCCGACGTCGTGATGATGGACCTGTCCCTCCCCGGGGAGAACGGCTTGGTGCTCTCCCGCCGCCTCAAAGAGGAAGGTCAGCGGCCCCGGATCGTCGTCGTCACCATGCATGCCGACCGCGTGTATGTCGACGAGGCGCTGCGGGCCGGCGTTGATGGCTACCTCCTCAAGACCGCCAAGGCCGCCGAACTCCGGCACGCTCTGAGCGAGGTCCTCGCGGGCCGGCGCTACGTCAGTCCCGTGCTGCGGCGCGCCCAGGCCAGCCCTCCGGGGCTGGCGGCAGACATCGGCGAGCCACTGGACGGGGATAGTACCGGAATCGCGCAACTCACCGAACGCCAGCGGGAGGTGCTGCTGCTGGTGGGGCAGGGGAATTCCAACCAGGAAATCGCGGCACGTCTCGGCATCACGCTCAAGGCCATCGAGTATCACCGCGCGCGCATCCGGCGGGTCCTGGCGATCACGACTCGGGCAGGCCTTTACCGGTTCGCCACCCGGTACGCCGAACGCCTGGACCAGAGGGAGAAGACCTGAGCCGCGGCGGCGAATCTCGCCTTGAATGTCTCCCCGTAGGTCGTCGGCGTGCCGTCGTAGCTGGAGATCAGATCCAGCGACTGTCCCCAGACATCCCAGTCCCACGCGAGATAGCTCCCCCCCTTCGCGTCCATCCAGTCCATGAGGGCGGTGACGAAGGCGCTACCGCCATCGTCCTGCCCCAACTCGCCGAGAATCAGGGGTACCTGCTGGGCCACTGGCGCCGCGTTGCTGTCCCAGCAACTCTGGGTGGTGCACCAACTGAAATTGTAGATATGCCAGGAGGCGGCGAGGTTGTTGAGCGGGTCGGTGGGCTTGTTGGCCTGCCAGCCGGTAAGGCTCGAGGCGTACTGGACGCCCCCCAGCATGATGACGTTGGTGGCACCGGTGCTCCGTACCGCATCGACCAGGTCCTGCATGCTGGCGGCCTGGAAGGCCATTCCCTGGCAGGTGCCGCCCGAGTGCCAGCAGCGCCAGGCCTCCGGGGTGTCGGCGTTGTTGTCGGGGAACGGCTCGTTGAACAGGTCGAACAACACTCGATCGTTTCCTTTGAACGCGCTCGCGACCTCCCGCCAGAACTCGGGCGAGTGGTCGCGATTCGGCATCGGGGCCTGGCCGAGCGCCTTCTGGGTGTCGGCCGCGCTCCAATGGAGGTCGAGGATGACGTACAGCCCTGCCTTGTTGAGCAGGGTGACGAAATCGCTGATGGCCTGGCGGTAGTTGTCCCCCGCATACGCCGGGGCGACGCCGTTGATCCCGAGCCAGCAGCTTTCGTTCAGAGGGACCCGCACGGCGTTGGCATGCCATGAGGCGATCGCCTGGACCGAAGCGGAATCCGCGGGACCATCGAAGAAGCCCCAGCCCTGAGCGCAGGCGTACTCCGCCCCGGACCGATCCACGCCCCGGAGTCGGACGACCTGTCCGCTCGAGTCGACCAGCTGGTTTCCATGGACGTGAAGCGCCGCTCCGGCCGGCGGGAGCGAGCCGCTCGAGCCGTCGGTGGGGCTCCGGCCGCAGGCAGCGAGGAGTGCGATTCCTAGGTGGGCGAGGGCGATCCGCATCAGGCACTAATTACCTGGCTGGCCCGCGATCACCCCGTGACTACGGTCACCCCCGGGGCCAAAGGCCCCGCCGCAATCGGCCAAAACCTGTTGAATTCAAAAGAGTTAATCGGTGCCGACCAGGCGCATGGGCCGCCGCCGCCCGGCTTCCGGCCAACCCGTGTTCCGGTCTTTGAAACGTCCGGGGAGCCGGTTCCGTTGTGTGGCCGTCCGTAGACAGACTTTCCAATTTCTTCCCCTTGCCCTAGTATCGTGTCCGCCGTTCCGGGCCCTTGTTCCGGAGCGGCGCGCCCGGGCAGGAGTTCCCAACTTCGAGTACGGAGCCCATACGAAGATCATAGACCAGGGCCGGACCCTCGCGATTTGTACGCTTCTCCTCGTCGCCAGCACGGGGTGTGCGAGTTCCAGCCACGCACCGGCCGCCAACGGTGTCTCTCCTGCAGCCAAATCCGCGAATCAGGTCCACGCCTCGAACCCTGCGACCAGCGGCTCCCCCAGCTGGACCTCCGCAGACGCCGAGTTCATGACCGGAATGATCGGGCACCACGCGCAGGCGGTCCTCATGGCCGGCTGGGCGCCGTCCCATGGCGCCAGCTCCAGTGTGCAGAGCCTCTGCGAGCGGATCGTGGTGGGGCAACGGGACGAGATCCGGCTCATGCAGCGGTGGCTCAGGGAATGGGGCCAGCCGGTCCCGGAAGCCAATGCCTCGATGGACATGATGCCTGGCATGGAGCACATGCTCATGCCCGGGATGCTCACCGCCGACCAGCTCACCCAGCTGGACGAGGCCCGCGGCCCCGAATTCGATCGGCTTTTTCTGACCTACATGATCCGGCACCACCGTGGCGCCCTCACGATGGTGAAGCAGCTGATCGAGACCCCCGGCGCGGCGCGGGACGACAATGTGTTCAAGTTCGTCTCCGACATGAACGCCGATCAGAGCATTGAAATCGAGCGCATGACCGGGATGCTGTTCTCGCTCGCGCCCCCGACGACCAGTCCGTGATGATGATTGCGCTGACCCTCCGCCGTTTGTTCCCCTCCGCCCCCTCACTGGAATCGCCCATGGAATCCGTATCCACAGCTCGGCGTCCGCGCTGGACCACCGGTCACGTCCGACCGCTCACCTTCGCGCTGGGGCTGGTGTCGCTGCTCGGCGCCTGCGGCTCCTCGACCTCTTCCTCGGGCGCCAAGATGACGACCATGGCGCCCAAGGCCGACCCCCGGGTCGGCCTGCACGCCGGCGTCACCGATGCCGGCCAGGCGGCGTGGAACCTCGCTCTGCTCTCCAACACCCCGGCGTCCGAGAAGTTCGCGGGCGTGACCAACTCCGACCTGGCGTTTACCGGGAACTACGCCATCCAGGGCAACTACAACGGGTTCCAGGTCTGGGACATCTCCAATCCCAGCGCCCCGACCCTCAAGACTGCCTATCTCTGTCCGGCATCGCAGAGCGACGTGTCGGTGTACAAGAACCTGCTCTTCGTCTCGGGCGAGGGGCTGGGTGGCCGGGTGGACTGCGGTACCGGCGGCGTACCCGATTCGGTGAGCAAGGACCGGCTCCGCGGGATCCGGATCTTCGACATCACCGACATCGCCAATCCCAAGTACCTGACCAACGTCCAGACCTGCCGGGGCTCGCACACTCACACGGTCGTGACCGATCCGAAGGACCCCGACGATGTCTACATCTACGTCTCGGGCTCGGCGCCGGTCCGCTCGCCCACCGAGCTGACGGGCTGCTCCTCGCTGGAGCCGGACCAGGACCCGAACTCCGCGCTGTTCCGGATCGAAGTGATCAAGGTGCCGCTGGCCCATCCCGAGCAGGCCGCAATTGTCAGCTCGCCCCGGATCTTCAAC
>DASPUE010000285.1:0-3627 GCA_035623055.1 Gemmatimonadales bacterium | reverse complement strand
GCTTGACGAGCATGATCAGCTCGACTTCGCGGCTCTTGTACACCCGGTTGCCGGAGCGATTCTTGGCGGGATTGAGGAACCGGAATTGGCTCTCCCAATAGCGGAGGACGTGCGGTTTCAGGTCGGTGAGTGCACAGACCTCGCCGATGGAGAAGAACTCCTGAACCGGGCGCGCCATCGTCACCGCCACTGCTCCGACTTAAGGGCCCGTTCCATGAGGTCCGCCAAGGCCTGCTGCGGCGGTTTTCCTTCGAACAGGATCTCGGCGACCTGGGCGCAAATCGGCAACTCCACACCGCGGCGTTCGGCCAGGGCCAGCGCCGCCTGGGCGGTATTGGCGCCTTCAGCCACGGAGCGGTGGGTGGCCCGGTACATCTCCAGGCTCTGGCCCCCCGCGAGTGCCATCCCGAGTGCCCGATTGCGGCTCAACGCGCCAGTCGTCGTCAGAATAAGGTCTCCCATGCCGGCGAGTCCGGCGAACGTCAGGGGGTCGGCCCCCAGGGCGACGCCGAGTCGGGTCATCTCCGCCAATCCCCGGGTGATCAGCGCTGCCCGGGGGTTGTTCCCCAGTCCAAGTCCCTCGAGCATGCCGGCCGCGATGGCGATCACGTTCTTCAGTGCACCGGCCAATTCGACACCGGTGACGTCGTGATGCGAATACACCCGGAACCGCGGTGAGGCGAATACTTCCTGCACCCTGTGCGCCGTGCTTTCGTCGCGGGCCGCAGCGACGACGGCAGTCGGCTGTCCCTGATACACCTCAAGGGCGAAGCTTGGCCCCGAGAGTGCCGCGACCGCGCGGCCAGGGAGGCTTTCCTCTACCACCCGGGACATCAAGTCGAGAGTGACGGGTTCGATGCCTTTGGTCGCGCTCACGATCACGGCATCCGGCTCCACACCGGGCCGCGCCGCCTCCAGCACGCCCCGCAGCACGTGGCTGGGTGCGACCGCAACGACGACCTCCGCGCCCCGGGTGGCTGCGACCGCGTCCCCCGTGGCATGTAACTCCGGCGCCAGCGGACAGCCCGACAGGAAGATCGGGTTCTCGTGGCCCCGGTTGATGGCCGTCACCACCTCGGCCTCATACGCCCACAGGCGGACCGCATGACCCTTGCGAGCCAGCAGATCGGCGAGAGTAGTACCCCAACTCCCTGCCCCGAGCACCGCCACGGTGCTCATGGAGGTGGCGCCACGACCTGGGATCGCTGCCGTTTGCCGAAGCGGTTCTCGGTGCCAGCGACCAGTCGCTGGATGTTGGCCCGGTGCTTCCAGACGATGAAGGCCGCTATGCCGACATCGAAGATCAGCGTGGCCCAGGACCGCCGGCCCGGGTGCAACAGATAGTCCGCCACCGGAAAGAGCAGCGCAGCCACGATCGAGCCAAGGGACACGTAGCCCGTGGCCCAGACCACCAGGGCCCAAGCCGCCAGCACGACCGGGAAGGCGAGCGGCGCCAGCGCGATCGCGACACCGCCTGCAGTCGCGACTCCCTTTCCCCCCTTGAACCCGACGAAGACCGAGAACACATGACCGATCACGGCCATGATCCCGCACCAGAGGTCGAAATGCGCCACCGAGGGCGCCCGCGGGCCGAAGAGCAGGACCGGGACCGCACCTTTGGCGATGTCGAAGAGCCCCACCGGAATCGCGAACTTCCAGCCTAGGACCCTGTAGAGGTTCGTCGCCCCGAGGTTGTGGCTACCGTGTTCCCGGAGGTCGATCCCCCGGAACCATTTCCCGATCAGGTAGCTGGTCGGGATGGCGCCGAGGAGATAGGAAGCAGCAAGCCAAGGCAGCGCGTCGATCATCTGGCCTTTCGAGTCACCCGCGCGCCCGTCTCCCGTCGTCCTTCCGGTCGTGCTGACTGGATCCGCGGGCCGTGAGCTTCAGTCTGAGCGGCGCGCCCTCCAGGCCCCACGCCGCCCGGAAGCCGTTGACGAGATACCGCTGGTACGACTCCGCGACGTCATCCGGACGATTGCTGACGATTGCGATCATCGGAGGTCGCGTCCCGATCTGTGAGGCATACAGCAGCTTGACCTCCTCGCCCTGTTCCTGGGGCGGTGCGCTCCGGGCCAGCAGCTCCTGGAGGACCCGGTTCACATCGGCTGTCGGGATCCGCCGGTCCCGCGCCTCGGCGACCTGGAGGATTAACTCCGGCAGCCGGCTGACCCGCTGGCCCGAGATGGCCGAGATGTACACGAACGGCGTATACCGCAGGAACGGCGCTTTCTCCGCGAGGAGATCCTGCCCCCGCTTGGCAGTGTTGGGATCCTTCTCCCCGATGAGGTCCCATTTGTTCACCGCGATGATCAGCCCAGCCCCCTGCTCCCACGCTTCCGTCGCGATCCGCAGATCCTGCGCATGCATGCCCAACTCCGCGTCCACCACGAGAATGCAGACGTCGGCGCGCTCGATCGCGCGATGGGTCCGAAGGGTCGAGTAGAACTCGAGGTCATCTTCTACTTTAGCTCTGCGACGTAACCCCGCTGTATCTATGAAGTTGAGGGTCTTGCCGTGATATCGCAAGGGGGTATCGATAGCGTCTCGGGTTGTGCCCGGCTCCGGAGAGACCACCAACCGCTCCGCTCCCAGGAGCCGATTGATCAGAGAGGACTTTCCCGCATTGGGGCGGCCGACCACCGCCACCTGGATCGCCGCCTCATCCTCAGCGGCGCCGCGGGGCGGCAACTCGGCCACGATTCGGTCCAGCAGGTCACCGCTCGCTTTCCCCACCGCGGCTGACACTGCCATGGGTTCGCCCAGCCCGAGCTCGTAGAAGGTGTACTGCATCGTGGTCGCGGGTAGGTCGTCGAGTTTGTTCACCGCGAGGATGACGGGCCGGCCCGACCGGCGCAGCTGAGAGGCGATTTCCCGGTCGACCGGGTTCGGCCCCTCCTTCCCGTCCACGACGAAGACGATGAGGTCCGCCTCTTCCACTGCCAACTCGACCTGCCGCCGCACAGCCACGTCCATGGAATCCGTGGAGCCGGGCAGCAGGCCACCGGTGTCCACCAGCCAGAACTGCCGTCCCGCCCAGGCGGCATCACCGAAGTGCCGATCCCGGGTGGTGCCCGCCCGATCGGAGACGATGGCGTCGCGACCGCCGAGCAGTCGATTGAACAGCGTGGACTTGCCGACATTGGGGCGGCCAACGATGGCCACAGTGGGCTTGTTCACAGGCCGGGCGGGGAGTCGAGGGCGTCGGCAAAGTGATAGGATGGCCTGACCTCGGCTGGGACCGCGCGCCGGAGTTCATCGAGCGTAACGTCGTCCATGAAGAGCTCTTCTTCGTTCAGGGATTCAGCGGGAATGAGCGCCAGATCGAGGTCTCCCCGGCCGCGAAGTGCCTCGCGGAAGGAGGCACCGGGAAGTAGCCCGGCGCAACTTACTGTTTCGCCGAACAGCCCGTTCACGAGGGGTATCAGCTCGAAATGGGCGCCGGTCACGGCGGCGAGCGGGGTCAGGACCTGCGGCATCAGTCCAGCCATCGAGGTGCCGGTCAGCACTCCGATGCGCCGTCCCCGCCAGTCGGCGAGGCTGGCTTGACCCTGCTCGATCCGAGCCTGGAGATAGCGGACCGAGCCGACTCCATTCTCGACCTGCTCAAAGTCGTCGTACCATTCT
>DASPUE010000284.1:0-3584 GCA_035623055.1 Gemmatimonadales bacterium | reverse complement strand
AAAGGAATGAGCGGCAGCCGGTTGGCTCGCGCCAGCGCGGGATAGATCGCGCGAAATCGCCGAACGTAGTCGGCGCCGAGGTTAGGCATCGCTTCCATGCCGGCCAGGACGATTCGGGCTCGGGGGTCGCGCCCCTTGATCCGGTCGATCATCGCCTGGAGGTTGGCCCGAATCGAATCCGGATCCTGGCCCCGGAGCCCATCGTTGGCGCCGGTTTCGAGCACGATCACCGCCGGTGGCTGCCGCAGAATCCAGTCGATCCTCCGAAGCGCCCCCGCGGAAGACTCGCCGCTCACCCCAGCATTCACCGTCTGGTACCTGAGGCCGGCGGAGTCCAGCTTCTGTTGGATGAGGGCGGGATAGGCGCTGTCCGGATCGAGTCCGAGGCCGGCGGTCAGGCTGGTCCCCAGAAAGACGATCGTCGGCCGTTCGGGGACCGACCGACCGGCGGTGTCGGCCACGGGTCGGGCTGGCACTTCCGCGGCACGGTCGGGCCGAGCCGAACCCTCCGACCCACAGGCGGTGAGCACCGCCAAGCCCCCGATCAGCAGGGCCCTCGACCCGGCTATGATTCTCCAGTCCCGTAACCCGGTCACCTTCTCTCCTCCCACCGGTTCCATGATCCGCGCCGAATCGCTCACCAAGGAGTACCTCTCGGGAGGCCAGCCGCTTGCGGTCTTGAAGGATATCACGTTCGAAATCGCCTCGGGCGAACTGGTGGCGATCGTGGGACCGTCGGGAAGCGGCAAGACCACGCTGCTCGGGCTGCTGGCCGGACTGGACCGCCCCTCGCGAGGCCGGGTGGTAGTCGACGACCAGGACCTGACCGACCTGAGCGAGGACGCCCTGGCTCGTTTCCGAGCGGATCGCGTCGGGTTTGTGTTCCAGTCATTCCACCTGATCCCCACGCTCACCGCCCGGGAGAATGTGCAAGTCCCTCTCGAGCTGCGCGGCGAGGATGCCGAGTCCCGGGCCGATGAGCTGCTGGCAAGAGTGGGGCTCGGCGGGCGGGGGCATCACTACCCGGCGCAGCTCTCGGGCGGGGAGCAGCAGCGGGTGGCGCTGGCCCGGGCGTTCGCCAACCGCCCCCGCATCCTCTTCGCCGACGAGCCGACGGGCAATCTCGATCACACTACCGGCGGCCGGGTGGTGGACATCATGCTCGAGCTCAACCGGGAGCTCGGCACTACGACCGTGCTGGTCACCCACGACCTCGAGCTTGCCGGGAAGATGCGCCGGATGATCCGACTGGCGGATGGCGCCATCGTCGAGGACCGGAGCACGGGCCGATGACCGGGCTTCGATTCGTTGCCGCCATGGCGTGGCGGGAGAGCCGCGCCGCGGGACGCCGGTTGCTGCTCCTCACGGCGGCCATTTCCGTGGGCGTCGCCGCGGTAGTGGCGATCGAATCGTTCACCGACAATCTCCGCACCGCCGTGGAAGGGCAATCGAGAGCGCTGCTCGGTGGTGACATGGCGCTCCGGTCCCGCCTCAAGCCGGACTCGCTCTTTCTCGGGCTGCTCGATTCCGTGACCGCCGCCTCCGGCGCCGATCCGCGGACTGACCGCGCCGCGGTGACCAACTTCGAGGGGATGGCCTACGTGCCGCGGACCGGCGGAACCCGGTTAGTGCGGGTGAGCGCCGTCTCCGGTGGCTATCCCTTCTACGGGCAGGTTCATACCGAGCCGGCCGGAGCCTGGCAGGCGCTCTCCTCGGGTCACGTCACCCTCGTCGATCCTTCGTTTCTCACCGCGTTCGGGGCGGCGATCGGCGATACCATGGCGCTCGGCGACGCCCGGTTCGCGATTGCCGGGACCGTCACCAGCTTCCCCGGCGATGTCGGGATCCGGGCCGCGTTCGGACCCCGGGTCTTCATTCCGGCGCCTGACCTCGCGGAGACACATCTCATCACCTTCGGGAGCCGGGTGGAGTACGAGTGGTACATGCGGACGCCCGCGACCCTCGATACACGGCGCTTCGCCGAGAGCTGGCGTCCGAAGGTGACGGCCCGCTCCGGCAACCTGCGGACCGCGGCCGAAGAGGAAAGAGACCTGAAGCAGTTCCTCGACCAGCTGCGACGCTACCTCGGCGTGGTCGCCCTGATCGCGCTGCTCCTGGGCGGAATCGGCGTGGCCAGCGCGGTGCAGGTCTTCATCCGCCGCAAGCGGGACGCGATCGCGGTGCTTCGATGCCTCGGAGCGACCAGTCGCCAGGTCTTCGCGGTCTATCTGCTGCAGGCGATGCTCATGGGGGTGATCGGCAGCGCCATCGGGGTGCTGCTGGGACTGCTGCTGCAACTGGCGATGCCCGCGGTCTTCGGTCAGTTCCTGCCGCTCGATGTCTCGGTGCATCCCGCCCCGCGCGCCATCATCACGGGGCTTGGCGTCGGCCTCTGGGTTTCCACGGTGTTTGCGCTGATGCCGCTCCTGCAGGTGCGGGCCATCCCGCCGCTCGCGGTGCTGCGGCGGGACGTGGACCAGGGCGTCAGGCCGCCAGCGGATGGATGGACCTGGGCGGCGCGGGTCGCACTCGCCGCGAGTGTGGTGGCTCTGGCAGGGCTGCAGGTGGGGAACGGGAGACGAGGCTTGGTCTTTTCCGCCGGTGTCGGCGCGGCACTCCTGGTCCTGTGGCTTGCGGCCTTCGCCCTCACCCGCGGCCTTCGCCGGTGGTTTCCGACTCGGCTGGCGTACGTCTATCGCCAGGGGCTGGCCAACCTCTATCGTCCGGCCAACCAGACCGTGGCGGTGGTGCTGGCGCTAGGCTTTGGCGCCTTCCTGCTCGGGGCGCTTGCGGTGTCGCAGCATACGCTCCTGCGCCAGCTCCGGCTGGACGGCGGTTTGGGGCGACCCAACCTGGTGTTCTTCGACATTCAACCGGACCAGAAGGATGACGTCCTGCGGCTGATCGAGGCCGAGGGGCTCAAGGTGCAGCCGCCGGTCCCGATCGTTCCGATGCGCCTCAAGGCGATCAACGGCAAGCTGGTGAGCACCATGCTGGCCGATTCGACGCGCCGGCGTGACCGCGAGGGCCAGCGGATCGAGCCCTGGGCCCTGCGTCGGGAGTATCGGTCCACCTACCGCGATACCGTGGTGGGATCGGAGAAGCTGGTGGTGGGCGACTGGTGGAAGGGTGCGCCCGTGTCAGGCGCGGCCGTGCCGGTATCGCTGGAGGCGGGCATTGCCGGAGATCTGGGCGTCACGGTGCGCGACACCCTCACCTGGGACATCCAGGGGGTTCCCCTGACCAGCGTCATAGTCAACCTGCGCGAAGTGAACTGGGCCCGGTTCGAGCCCAACTTCTTCGCGGTATTCCCGAGCGGTCCGCTGGACGAGGCACCGCAGAGCTGGGTCATCCTCACCCGCGTGGACAATCCTTCCCTGATGGGAACGCTGCAGCGACGCATGGTGGAGCGGCACCCCAATGTGACCTCGATCGACCTCAGCTCGGTCCAGCAGACCATCGAACGGATCGTGGGCAGCGTCACCCTGGCCATCCGGTTCATGGCGCTCTTCAGCCTCAGTACCGGCGTGGTTGTGCTGGTCGGCGCGCTCGCCACCAGTCGCTACCAACGGGTGCGCGAGGCG
>DASPUE010000283.1:0-5199 GCA_035623055.1 Gemmatimonadales bacterium | reverse complement strand
ACACCGTGTAGCTGAGGAAGCCGATCGCCGCCATGCTCCCGATGACGATCTTCGGACCCAGCAGCGGCTTGCGGGCAAACGCCGGCAGGATGTGCGAGACGATCCCGAAACCGGGCAGGATGGCGATGTACACTTCGGGATGCCCGAAGAACCAGAACAGGTGCTGCCACAGGAGAGGCGAGCCTCCCGCGTGCGGCTGCAGCCGGTCGCTGATAACCAGGCCCGCGGGGATGAAGAAGCTGGTCCCCGCCACCCGGTCCAGGATCAGCAGGACGCAGGCCGGCAGTAGCACGGAGAAGGCGATCAGGCCGATCACCGAGGTGATGAACCACGCCCAGGTGGAGAAGGGCAACCGGGCGAGGGTCATGCCCTTGGTACGGAGATCGAGCGTGGTGGCAATGAAGTTGAGCGAGCCCAGGAGCTGCCCCACGCAGAACAGCGCGATGGAGATCGCCCACAGGGTCTGGCCGGTCCCCTGCCCTGGCCCGGCGTCCTTCCCGACCGCGCTGAGCGGCGCATACGCAGTCCACCCGGACAAGGGCGGCCCCTCCGGGACGAAGAACGCCGCGATGAGCACCGCGAACGCCACGAATGTCACCCAGAAGGACATCATGTTGAACCGCGGGAACGCCATGTCCTCCGCGCCCACCTGGATCGGCAGCACGAAATTCCCGAAGCCGGCGAACGGCGCGGTGGTCAGCACGAAGAACACCATGATGGTCCCGTGCATGGTCATCAACGACAGGTACAGCTCTGGCGTCATCACGCCGCCCGGCGCCCGGTTGGGCGCGATGGCCCCGAGTCCCGGGAGGGCCGCCGTCGGGTAGGCCAGGTGGAACCGCATCAGCCAGGAAAGCACCATCCCGGTCAGCACCGCGACCAGCGCGAGATCGAGGTACTGCTTCCCGATCACCTTGTGGTCCAGGCTGAAAACATGGGTGCGCCAGAACCCCGTGGGGGGGACGTGCTTGAGCTCGGCGATCTTGGCCGAGGTCTCGCGGCGAAGGCCGGCGGGTGGTGCTGGGGCGTCAGGCATGAGTCAGCTCTTTCCCATGAGGACCGGGCGTAACAGGGGCGCCCGTGCGACGGGGATCCAGACGGTCGTCACTGCGCCGCCTGGTCCTTGAGCCACTGCTCGAACTTGTCTTCGGGCATCACTTCGATATACGCGCGCATGTTGAAATGCCCGAGCCCGCACAGCTGGGTGCAGACGATTTCCTTCCTGGTTACCTGGGTCGCCGTGAACTGCAGCGGAATGACCAGGCCCGGCACGAAGTCCTGCTGAATCCGGAGATCAGGCACGTAGAAGGCGTGGCCCACATCCTTGGCGTGCAGGGTGAGCAGGATGGGGCGGTTGACCGGCACCGCCAGCGTACCGGAGACGATGTCGTCCCGGGCGGTGGTATCATGAGCCGGATCCAGCCCGAAGAAATTGTTGTTGGCGTCGTCGATCAGGTCGGGATGGACCGACCCGAAGACCCCGTCCGGTCCCGCGTAGCGGAAGTAGTACGCGAACTGCTCCGCCTGCACATCGATCTTCAGCGCGTTCGGGTCCGGTGGCGACAGGAAGATGCCGCCCCAGACCCGGGTCCCCACCAGGGAGAGGATCAGGATCTCTACCCCGACCAGCACTGTCGCGAACACCACCATTGGGGTGGCCCCGCCGGGGAAGATCTTGATAGGCCTCGCGTCCCCGGCATCGCCGTACTGCCAGGCGAACAGCGCCAGGACCAGCTGCGAGACGACGAACAGGACGCCCGATGCCACCATCGTTTCATTGAGCTGGTGGTCGATGCCCACACCCAGCACCGAGATGTCGGGTGGAAGCCACCAGATCCGTGCCAGGAAGACGCCGGCAGAGACGACCGTGATGACCGCGACAATGGCCCCGAAGAGTTTTCCCACCGTGGCTCCCCGCGCTCAGTATGGCAGCGCCTTGAAGACGAAGTTCGCGGCTGCCTCCCCCGCGGCCACCGTCACCTCTTGCGTGGCGGTGCCGAACTTCTCGTGCCAGGCGGTCACGGTGTACTTGCCGGGCGCGAGTCCGCTGATGCTGAACTTGCCGTCGCCCCCGGTCACCGCGAAGTGGGAGGTGCCCAGCACCGCGAAGTACCCGTGCATCCAGGGGTGCACGTTGCATTTGACGGCGATGAACTCGGGCTTGTCGTAGCTGGCCTTGATCGGCGGGGTGCCGGGCGGCTGCGACTTGTTCCACTCGGCGTTCACCGTCGCAAGGGGGTGAATGTTGTGTGACGTCTGATCGTCGTTGTAAATCTCGAGCGGTTGCCCAGCTTGAAACACCGCGACGTGCGGGAGGTACTGGCACCCCTTCTGGTCATACCGCGCCGGAGTGGTCGGGGCCGGGCTCGGTTGATCCCCCGCCGAGATGTAGACGACCACATTCTCGACCGTATTGCCCGCGCCGGTGACCACCGTCTCGGTCATCACCGGAGTCGCGTGCTGGCTGGCACAGCTGGGCTCCTTCGACATGTCGATCGGCCGCATCTTGGGCGGCGTCCCGGTGAAGGTCACCGTGCCGGCAATCGAACCGGCCGCGGGCTTCGATCCAAAGGTCGCGCCCATCGTGGTGGCGGCCCCGGCGAGCAACACGAGCGATACAAGCGATGTAGTACGCATGGCGACTGATTCCTCGACTCGTGGAGTCGGCTGGAGTTACTGCCCGCCCTCGCCCGGGCCGATCGGCTTGAGTTCCGAGGCATGGGCGGGGAGCCACGCCTGCCAGACCGCGGCTTCCGGCGTCTCAAGCGGCTGCAGGGTCCGAAGGAAATGCACCAGGTCCCAGGCATCGTTCGGCTGGATGTTGTCCGCGAACGAGGGCATGGGCGTGCCATCCACCCCGGTCATGAAGATCCGGTAGAGATCCTGGTTAGTGGCTCCGCATTTGAACCGCGCCACGCCAGCCGCAAAGTTGTAGGGCCGGATCGGGTTGTCCTTGCTGTCCGTGAGGGTCGAGGCAGATGGCCCATCACCATGCCCCGCCGGACCGTGGCACTTCCAGCACTCCATCTTCTGGAACAGCTCCCGGCCGTGGAGAATGCTCTCGATCGATGAGGGCGTCTCCGGCGGAACGGTGATGGGCGTCCCCGACCCCTGGGTCTTCCATCGGGCAGAGAAAGTCTTGATGTACGCTACCAGGTCCACCCGGGTCTGGCGCGGCAGCGGCTCCCAGGAGGGCATGTTCGTCGTCACGAAGCCCCGGCTGACGGCGTGGTACAGGTCTTCGTCCGTCGGCAGGGTGCCGGTGGGTGTGGACCGGCACTTGAACGTGGCTGCGGTGAAGTCCCGGGGCTTGGGGTCGATCCACATAGCGTTCTCGCCGTTGCCATCGCCCGCGGGTCCATGGCAGCCGATGCAATAGCGGCGATACTGCTGCCGTCCGGCCTCCGCGTCGCCGGTCATGCTTCCCACGCGGGTGGCGGACTGACCCTGCGCCGCGAGAGGCGCGGCGCTCGAGATGAGCAGGCCGAGCCCGGCGGCGCACACCAGGAAAAGGTTGCGGCTCATACGAGGTCTCCTGCGGTCAGAAGTCGAAGTCGAGGGCCATCAGGACGCTGGTGCTCCATACCGCCGTGGCCGGCGAGAAGGGCGGCACACCGGCCCCATCCCCGCTCAGCGGCACCCCGCCGATCGTCTTGGTCACCGAGACCTCCCCGTGCCAGCAGAGGCCCGCGCGGCTGAACATGATCGGATAGTACCGGTAGCCGAAGGAGTATGCGTCGATGTTGCCCAGGGTGCTCGGCGTCGAAGACAGCCCCTGATCCGACATCCGCACGAACTCGTCCCGCTGGGTGAGCACGAACTGCGGGCTGATGTAGTAATGCGTCTCCAGGAAACCCGAATTCCAGGTGGCGTCCTGGGCGCCCGCGGGCAGCGGCGAGTCCGATGGCGTCCCCGTCGCGAGGTACTTGCTGTCCGAGGCGTGCATGAAGAACGGCAGGAACTCCAGCTTGCCGAAGAAGAAGTCGCCCGCCAGCCCCACCCGGTAGAAGGACTTGTTCCCGAGACCCGTCCCCGGAATGGGCACGCCGCCGGTCGACTGGAACAGGGTCGGTCGCTGGCCCACATAGGCGAAGGCGCCGATCCGCTGCACCCCGAGCCGCCCCGCGTCGAACGCCTGGCTGAAGGTCGCCATGCCGTCGTACGCGCGGTTTCCAGGAAGACCGACCTCCCCATCCGTGCTGCTCAGGACCGCCACCCCGTAACGGGTATGGCTGTCGACCGAGTGCCCGGAGAGCTCGGCACCGATCTGGTTGTCGCCGAGACCGAAGTCATTGATGTCGCCGGGCGGCAGGAAGTGGTACGACTGGTACAGGCCGCCATTGTTGGAAAGGAACAGGAACCGCTTCTCCGAGATCAGATTGTCCAGCTCGAACTTCCCGGCCTTGAAGTTCACCCAGCGGTTGTTGAACAGGTTGTCGAACCGGACGAACGCCGCTTCGAAATGGAAGCTGGCGGTGTTGTCCGAGGACGGCAGCACCACGAACGAGATGTTCTTGTACAGCGTCCCCGCGAACCAGAGATCCATGCCGGACAGGTCGAACCCATGCTGCGTGATCTTCCGATCGATCAAGCCGCTGGTGGAATCCCCTGGCACCGCGTCCGTCGGCTGGTGCGTGGTCGTCTCCAGATGCCACTGAGGGGTGATGCGGACCGTCGCCGGCCAGTACCCTGGATTCTGCCAGATCGGCGAGTCCCGATCGTTCATGAGCTGGTAGCCGTTGTCGCGGAACACCTGCCCGAAGGCGTTGAGCTCAGGCCACGCGGTGTGGCACGCGGAACAGGGGAGCCCGTACTTGCGCGCAAAGGCGGGAATCGCCGCCGAGCGGTGCACCGCGAGACCAATCGCTTCCCCGCGCGAACCTGTGAAAGAGGATTCGTACCGCCGAACCGCGTCGCGTTCCCATCTGCCTCCCGACGTTCCCACGCCCGCGCCAACGGGCGCCGCCATCAGTGGTGAAGCGAGGAGACAGCCGGCCACGGCGATGAGGCTGGGCCGGTGCCACCGAGCACCGTTCCTGCCAACCACAGACCAGTCATGCATACCCCCTCCTGAATAGTGCGGTACGGAGGATTGAATCAGAGCTGGCGCTGAGAGCTGCTTACATCGTGTACGGACCAGAGCGAAGAAGGAACCTGCTGGTACGGGCTACGCGTGGAACCAGGGCTCGAACTTGCGAG
>DASPUE010000282.1:0-2183 GCA_035623055.1 Gemmatimonadales bacterium | reverse complement strand
GCCTTCTTCCCCTTCCCCGACGGCGTGGACGAAGCCGCGGAAGCGGGCGTCACCGCGATCATCCAGCCGGGCGGCTCGGTGCGGGACGCCGAGGTGATCGCCGCGGCGGACCGCCACGGCCTGGCGATGGTGGTCACCGGGAAGCGACAGTTCCGGCACTAGCGCTCGCATCCGGGGCTCGGCGATCGGGGCTTGGGGCCCCGGGCGTCCGGGCCCTGCAACCTGTACCCCGAACGCCTCACAATGACCAACGCAGCCACCGCCACTCGCGAACCACCGCCGTACCTGTGGGCCGTCCTCGCAGGCCTCACGGTGTTCGTGATCTATCTCCTGACGCTGGCGCCGACCACCGCGTTCTGGGACACCTCCGAATACATCGCCGCCGCCTACGTGCTCGGCATCCCCCACCCGCCCGGCAACCCGCTGTTCACAGTGCTGGCCCATACCTGGGGAGCCCTGCCCCTCAGCTCGGCGTACGCGGTGCGCATCAATCTTTTCGCCGCCTTCACCAGCGCTGCCTCGGCGGGGCTCTGGTTCCTGGTCGCCGATCGCTGGATGCGGAACGTGGTCCCGGTGCGCTGGGCCCGGCTGGCGGCCGCGTTCGCGGGCATCGTCGTCGGTGCCACCGCCTGGACGGTGTGGAACCAATCCACGGTGAACGAGAAGGTGTACACCGTCTCCATGCTCTCGACCGCGCTGGTGTTGTGGCTGGGCGTACACTGGGCAGATGATGAGCCGGGGCAGCACCGCGACCGTTGGCTGATTCTGATCGCGTATATCATCGCCCTGAGCTCTACCAACCACATGATGGGCGTCCTCGCGGCCCCGGCGGTGGCGGTCTACGTCCTGCTCACCGAGCCGGCGATGCTCCTCAAGCCCTGGGTGCTCTGGCTGGGCCTCCTGCTCGGCCTCGCGGTCTCCAACCAGTGGACCGCACTGATCGATGGCCCGGCCGAGATGCAGCTCGTTATCGGTATCGCGCTGGCCATCCTGCTTGGCTACACCTTCTGGCGAGATCCTGGAGAGTTCGGCCGGCCAATGCTCTACCTCGCGATCGCGGCGGTGGTGATCGGCATTTCGCTCAACTACGTCTTCCTGCCGATCCGGGCCGCGCAGTACCCGGCAATCAACGAAGGAGAGCCGACCACCTGGAACGCGCTCATGCAGGTGCTCAACCGCGCCCAGTATGGCAAGCCGCCGGTGACCTATCGCCAGGCGGATTTCCTCTCGCAAGCGGGCAATTACCTCCAGTATTTCAGTTGGCAGTTCGCGCGGGACTGGGGCAACCTCGGCATGCGCTTCACCATGGCCCTGTTCTCGCTGATCGGGTTCTGGGGGGCCATCGCCCTCTGGCAGCGCGACCGGCGCGCCTTCTGGGCCTCGGCGACCCTGATGTTCACCCTGATCCCCGCCCTGATCTTCTATCTGAATTTCAAGTACGGCTTCTCCTACGAGACCGATCCGAGCCTCGGGCAGGTAGCGCGCGAGGTGCGCGAGCGCGACTACTTCTTCATCGTGTCCTTCGCCGCCTTCGGTCTGTGGATCGCGGTCGGCTTCGGGGCCATGATGCAGGGTATCGTCGACTCGCTGCGCGGCCGGCTCGACGAGTCTGGCCGCTGGCTCGCCGCTTCCCCGCTGCTGGCCCTCGCGGTGATCCCCATCTTCGGCAATCACATCACCGCCAGCCGGAGCCACGAGACCCTGGCCCGGGACTTCGCACGGGACCTTCTGGAATCGGTGGAGCCGTACGGCATACTGATCACCGCCGGTGACAACGACACCTTCCCGCTCTGGTACTCCCAGGAGGTGGAGGGTGTCCGCAAGGACGTGACGCTGGCGAACCTGTCCTTAATGAACACCCGGTGGCATCTGCAGCAGCTCCGGCGCCGGGTGACTCCGACGTTCGATGCTGCCAGTGCGGCGGCGATCTGGAAGGACTGGAAGGGAACCAAACCGGCCGATCCGGTCGTCAACATGACTGAGAAAGAGCTGAACGACCTCCCCGAGGCCCAGCTTCTTCCCCCTAATTCCGGAGTGCGCTTCGGCGACCTCAAGCTGGCGCTCCGCGATACCTTGATGCTCTCCGACCTGATGACGGTCTTCCTGATTCGGGACAACATCGGGAAGCGTCCGATCTATTTCGCCTGGAGCGACGGCAGCTATCCCGATCAGCTGCTCAGCGC
>DASPUE010000281.1:0-3558 GCA_035623055.1 Gemmatimonadales bacterium | reverse complement strand
ATCTCACCACCGCACAGGCCCTTCCCCACATAGTCGTTGGCTTCCCCCTCGAGATCGAGGTGCATGCCGCGGATGGCGAAGGCCCCGAAGCTCTGCCCCGCACTGCCCCGGAACCGCAGTTGCAGGTGGCCCGCCGGGAGGCCGGCATCACCGTGCTTGCGGGCGATGGCTCCCGCGACCCGTGCGCCGACCGCAAGATGGTGATTCTGGATGTCGTAGAAGCCCGAGAAGGGGAGCCCCCGTTCGATATGACCGCCACACTCATCCAGGATCTCGTCGTCCAGGTAGACGACTCCCGGCCGGTCATTGCGCTCCACCAGGCGCTTGACGCCCGTACCGGCCTCCGGCAGAGCGGGGCTCAGCAGCATCGAGAGGTCGAGCATCTGCGCCCGGGGGATGTCCGGGCACTCGACTCGGCTCAGGAGATCGGCGCGACCGATGATGGCATCGAGGGACCGGACGCCCATCGAGGCGAGGATCTCCCGCACCTCTTCGGCCACGAAGCTGAAGTAGGTCACCACCTGGTCCGGGGTCCCCTTGAACTTGGCCCGAAGATCCGGCCGCTGGGTGGCGATCCCGGTCGGGCAGGTGTTGAGGTGGCACTGGCGAGCCATCGCGCACCCCATCGCCACCAGCGGAGCGGTGCCGAAGCCGTACGATTCGGCGCCGAGCAGCGCGGCTACCACCACGTCCCGCCCGGTGCGGAACCCCCCATCGGTACGCACCTCGATCCGGTGGCGGAGCCCGTTGGTCACCAGAGTGGCCTGCGCTTCCGCGAGCCCCAGCTCCCACGGGCTCCCCGCATGCTTGATGGACGAGAGCGGGGATGCGCCGGTGCCGCCACTATGTCCGGCGATGAGGACGTAATCCGCGTAGGCCTTGGCCACGCCCGCCGCCACGGTACCTACGCCGGTTTCGGCGACCAGCTTCACCCCGACCCGCGCGCGAGGGTTGATGGTCTTGAGATCGAGGATCAGCTGCGCGAGATCCTCGATCGAGTAGATGTCGTGATGCGGGGGCGGCGAGATCAGCGGAATGCCGACCACCGCGTGGCGGAGCCTGGCGATGAGTTCGGTGACCTTGTGGCCGGGGAGCTGGCCGCCTTCGCCGGGCTTGGCGCCCTGCACGATCTTGATCTCCAGCTCCTCGGCGCGGACCAGATACTCGGCAGTGACCCCGAAGCGCCCGGACGCAACCTGCTTGATGCGGTTGTCTACCCGGTCCCCGTTGGGGAGTGGGCTGTAATTGAAGGGGTCCTCGCCTCCCTCGCCGGAATTCGATCGCGCCCCGATGCGGTTCATGGCGATCGATAGCGTCGCATGGGCCTCGGGGGACAGCGCCCCCAGCGACATGGCCGCCGACACGAACCGCTTCATGATCGTCTCAGCGGGCTCCACATCGTCCAGGGGAATCGGCGTTCCCCGCCGGATCTCGAGCAGGTCGCGAGGCGCCGCTGGGCGGCGCTCCTCCACCCGGGCGATGAATTCCCGGAACTTGGCGTACCCTGCGGCGGGGTCGGTGACCTTGGCGGCCTTGCCGCCGCCGACCGCCTTCTGCAAGGCGACCACGGTCCCCGGGGCCCAGGCATGCTCCTCCCCTTCCTTGCGGAAGCGGATGCGCCCATAGTCAGGCAGGCTGAGCGGCTCGGTGGTATCCGCGACCGCTCCGTCGCCAAAGGCGAGCCGATGCCGGACCAGCGCGTCCTCCGCGATCTCCTCGAATCCGATGCCCCCGATCACCGAGTCGGTTCCCCGGAAGCAGCGCTGTACCACGTCGTGCCCCAGCCCAAGGCACTCGAAGATCTGGGCGCCGTTGTACGAGGGGAGCACCGAGATTCCCATCTTCGACATGATCTTGAGCAGTCCCTTTTCGGCGGCGGCCCGGAATCGGTGCCTGGCCTCCTCGGGCGAGGGCCGGTTCGCGGTATCGTACCGGCTCTGTTTGCGGCCGGTCTGATCCTGCGCGGCGGCCTCCTCCTGCTCACTGAACAGGCCGGCGACGGATTGCAGCGCCAGCCAGGGGTAGATCACCTCGCAGCCGTATCCGATCAGGGTCGCGAAGTGGTGGATGTCCCACGCGTCACCCGTCTCGGCCACCAGGCCCAGCCGCATGCGGAGTCCGCCATCCATGAGATGGCGCCGGACTGCGCCGATGGCGAGGAGCATCGGTATCGGCGCCTGGTCACGGTCGGCGGCGCGGTCGGAGAGCACCAACAGCCTGGCGCCGTTACGAGCCGCCCGTTCGGCGTCCGCACACAGCCGGTCGAGCGCGGCTCGGAGTCCCTCGGGGCCATCCCCTACCGGCCAAACGGTGTTGAGGGTGATGCAGGAGAATCCGGGTGTATTGCGGAGCGCGGCCATCTCCTCATCCAGCAGGACGGGATGATCCACGCGAAGCACCCGAGCGAGGCTGGGGTGTTCGATCAGGAACGACCCGTGCTTCCCCATGTGGCCCCGCAGGGACATCACCACCGATTCCCGCAGCGGATCGATCGGTGGATTGGTTACCTGGGCGAAACGCTGCCGAAAGAAGCTGTACAGCGACACCGGCGTCCGCGCGAGCGGCGGGATCGGGGCGTCATCCCCCATGCTCCACACCGGATCCAGTCCGCTGCCTCCCATGGACTCCAGTACGAACCGCAGGTCCTCGTTGCCGTATCCGAAGGCGACCTGCCGCTCCGTCAGCAGCTCGGGACTGAGCGGGGAGAATCGCGACGAGGCGTCCGCTTCCAGCACCTGCATGTTCTCGCGGCACCATTGGCCGTACGGCTGGCGGGACGCCACGCGGCGTTTCACGTCCATGTTCCGGAGCACGGTGCGGTTGTTGAGATCCACCGCGATGAATTCGCAGGGGCCCAACCGCCCGCTCTCGACCACGTCGCGGGGATCCAGGTCGACCAGCCCCACTTCCGACCCGGCGATGACCAGCTGGTCGCGGGTGACCTTGTACCGGCAGGGCCTGAGGCCATTCCGATCGGTCGCCGCCCCGGCGATCACCCCATCGGTGAAGGCGAAGGCCGCCGGTCCGTCCCACGGCTCTGTCAGGTGGGCGTGAAAGCGGTAGAAGTCCCGGATCGCCGGTTCGACATCCGGATACTGCTCCCAGGCCTGTGGGACCAGCATCATCATGGTATGGAGCGGATCCCGGCCGGAGCGAACCAGCAGTTCCATGGTGTTGTCGAAGCCAGCGGAATCGCTTCCCTCCGGCCAGATGACCGGTTTGAGCCGCTCGATGTCATTGCCCCAGATCGGCGAGGCGAGGTCTGATTCCCGGCCGGCCATGGCGTTGCGGTTCCCCCAGAGGGTGTTGATCTCGCCGTTATGGGCGATCATCCGGAAGGGCTGGGCGAGTGGCCAGCTGGGGAGGGTGTTCGTCGAATAGCGCTGATGAAAGAGGGCCACCGCGCTTTCGTATTCGGGGTAGCGCAGATCCGGGAAGAACACCGGCAGCTGAGTGCCGGTGAGGAGCGCCTTGTACACGATCGTCCGGCAGGAGAGCGAACAGACAAAGAATGGGCTGATGCCGGCGGCTTGGGCATCCCGGTCCATGTCCCGGCGG
>DASPUE010000280.1:0-2609 GCA_035623055.1 Gemmatimonadales bacterium | reverse complement strand
GTCCTGGACGATCAGGAAGTAGCCGGCGTAGCCAGCCGTGTTGATGACCCCGAGCTCATAGCTGAGCCGCTCCTTCACCTTTTCCGGCAGAGGCGAGCCGTATCGCCCTTCGGCGCCACGCTGCGCCAGTCCTTCCAGCAGCGCTTCGTCGGTGGCGAACTCCGCTGGCCGGGGGAACTCAGGGAGGAAGTACTTCTTCTCGAAGGTGAATTCGCAGCGATTGGCGATCGCCTGGGTGTTGGCGAGAGTCTCCGGGTGGTCCCGGAAGAGCTGCGCCATTTCCTTCTCCGACTTCACATAGGATTCCTGCCCCGTGAAGCGGAACCGATTGGGGTCGTCCAGCTCCGCCCCGGTGCCGATCGCCAGCAGCACGTCATGGGCTTCGGCGTCCTCGCGCCGGAGATAGTGCGCGTCGTTGGTGGCGACCACGCCGAGGCCGAGTTCCTGGCCGAGGCGGAACATGCCCTCGTTGACGGGACCCTCATCTGGAATGCCGTGGAGCTGTACTTCCAGCCAGAAGTTGCCCTCACCGAAGGTCCGGGCGAACCACTCCGCCGATCGCTTTGCCTCCTCGTAGTTCCCCTGTCGCAGGTAGAGGGAGATCTCCCCCGAGAGGCAGGCGGCGAGGCCGACGATGCCGTCGGCGTGGTCGGCGAGAACTTCCTTGTCGATCCGGGGCCGGCGGTAGAATCCCTCGAGATAGCCGATCGACGAGAGCCGGATCAGGTTGCGATATCCGGTTCGGTTCCGCGCCAGCAGAACCAGGTGACTGTACTGGGCGGGAGCGCCTGGCGGCTTCTGCATCGAGGTGCGAGGGCCGAACGCGAGGTAGGCCTCGAACCCCAGGATCGGACGGAGTCCCCGCGCTTTCGCCTCGTCGTAGAACGACACCGCACAATGCAGGTTACCGTGATCGGTGACGGCCAGGCTGTCCATCCCGAGCGACTGGACATGCGCGACCAGCTCCGGGATGCGGTTGGCACCGTCGAGGAGCGAGTACTCCGAATGGGTATGGAGATGGACGAACGACATGGTGACGCGGCTACTTCTCGCGGCTTTCCAGCGCCTGCAGGACCTCGTCCAGCTCGACGCCGCGCGCCCGGAGCAACACCAGCAGATGATACAGAAGGTCGGCCGACTCCGAGGCGAGCCGCGCTCCATTCTCTGCTGTTGCCGAGACGATCACTTCCACCGCCTCCTCGCCCACCTTCTGCGCGATGCGGGGGACGCCCCGGTCCAACAGCCTGACAGTGTAGGAATCCGCGGGGCGCTCCTGGGCCCGGGCCGCGATCGTCGCGGCAAGGCGGCCGAGCAGGTGCCCGCCCCCGTCGGGGCGCTCCACGGTCGTCCCATCCGCTGCCACTACGGTAAAGAAGCAGGTCGGCTGACCGGTGTGGCACGCGGGGCCGCTCTGCTCCACACGATAGAGAACCGTGTCCCGATCGCAATCCAGCCGAATCTCGACCACCCGCTGCTCGTGGCCGGAGGACTCGCCCTTGCGCCAGAGCTGCTGCCGGGTCCGGCTCCAGTAATGCGCCTTCCCGGTCGTCGCGGTCTGGCCGAGCGCCTCCCGATTGGCCCAAGCCAGCATCAGCACGTCTCCGCTCCGCCGGGCCTGGGCTACCACAGGTACCAGTCCATCGGGGCCAAAACGCACCGAATCGAGCCATTGGTCATGAGTCACGGCCAGAAGCTATTGGAGGCACTATTGATTGTCAAAAACCGTTGTGGCGCCTTATCTTGCCCCTTCACAGCGGCTGAACCTTCCCTCACGACTTGCGTGGCGTCCACCGCCGAATGTGGCTTGAGAACTGGCCCTACCCATGGTGAATCGCGGGGTCCGCGACGCGCGGTGCCTCGAACCCGGTGAGCCCTGGCCGCGGCAGGGGAACCGGGTGAGAACGGGGCTCCGCTTCACCACCGCGCCGATGGTCGTCGGTGCCTTGGCGATGGCCTCGCCGCTCGTGGCGCAAGGGGCGCCCGCGCCATTGATCCTGACCCTGCCGGTGTCGGTGCGGGCCGCGGGACTGGGGGGAGCTGGCGTGGCACTCTCGGGCGACGCGAGTTCGACCTTCCTGAATCCAGCCGGTCTTGCAACCATCCAGAACATCGCCATTGAAGCCGCGGTCCAGCGGTATCCGGACGGGTCGGTCGAGGGTCTCGCTGCCGCGGGTTTCCGTCTCCTGCAGTTCGACCTGGGTGGGGGCATTCACTATCTGCGGTTCAGCGACACGTCGAGCGTGCGGGACAACTTGCAGTGGACCGCGTCGGCCGTCTACCGGATCGGATTGATTGCCCTGGGAGGTACGCTCAAGTACGTGTCGCTGGCGGACTCGAACGGCCAAACCCGGCGCTCGGCAACCACCGACATCGGGTTCGGGATCCATATCTTCGATATCATGACGCTGGCGTTCGCCGCGCAGAATGTCGGTAGCTGGACCGTCACCGGCGGGCCCTTGCAGCTGCCGGTCAGCAAGCACGCCGCGTTTGCCTTCAACCTGGTCGACCCGCAAGAGACCGCGCGGCTCCTGGCCACCGCCGAAGTGGTGTGGACCGACCGGGCCGACCGCCGCACCGTCATCGGCGCGGAAGCGGGCGCGGTGGTTGGC
>DASPUE010000279.1:0-2225 GCA_035623055.1 Gemmatimonadales bacterium | reverse complement strand
GACGTTCTGCTGGGCGTACAGCGTGTTGGCGGCGAGCTCGCTGGCCATCGTCATGCCGTCATAGACCTGGTCATCCGGCAGCGCGAGGCCCGCCGCCGCTTCGGCGAACAGCCGCCGGGCCTCGCGCGCGCAGGTGGCGCTCAGGGACAGTGGCCATGCGCAGCAGCTGCCCGCCCCGAGTGAGGCGGCCCCGGTCGCCGGTGAGGCGGTCTCAGTCAACGATGAGGCGACCCCGGTCATTGGTGAGGCCGTCCCAGTCACTGGTGAGTCCTCTGCCTCCTGCCCTGTCCTCGGCTTCCGCTCCGCGGCGGGCCCTCCCCTCCAACGGCCCGCAGCGCTGCGGCCGACCGGAGCCGCCCCCACGAATGGGAGTGAAGCTTCGACAGAAAATAGTAACATGCTTCTCAGCCTTCGTGACTCATGCATCTGTGAAGCAGAGATTACGAGTTGTGGAGGCCCATTCGCAATGAGATCGGCTGATTACCTCCCGCTATCTGCCTACAGGAACGATGCGGGGTACGTGTACAGTCACAGACGCGGCGGATTTCGGTCCGCCGGGCCTCGAGACAGGCGAACAAAGAGAATCCCCCGGGCCGCCACCCGGGGGATTCTCTTGCCACGCTACGGGGTTCAGCCCACGTCGGTGGCCACACCAAGGTCGTAGCGTCCCGTTCGCGCGTCCCCCAGGAAGATCGCGAACACTGCCCGGCCGACGACATGGGCACCCCCCTCGGGGCGCTTGCTGTCACGGACCGCGATGACGTCGGGAAGGTTGGCGGCTACCTCCACGCAGCCGCCGTTCTGGTGGCTCCGGCGAGCCTTCCGCCAGATGGCTTGAGACAGGTCAGTCATGGATCACTCCAGTTGGTCAGCGAGTTGCCTCAGATAGATCGCGGTGTCGGATGGCTCCAGCGCGCCATCGACCGCTTTTTCGAACGATTGGACGTACCTGCTCACCTGATCGGGCTCGCTCACCTCCACGACCGCGAAGTCAGTTTCGGTGAAAGCGATGCTCGGCTCTCCCTCGGCGAAGTCGAAGATGTTGATCGCCGAGCTGAGCCCCGGCGGCGGGCCATCGGTGAACCTCTGGATACGCAGATCGGTGTTGGGGCGCCGGCTCATGTCGACCAGGTGCTCGATCTGGTCGCGCCGCTCCGATCGCGAGCCCCACTGATACCGGAGGGACGCCTCGGTGATCACGGCGGTCAGCGTCGGGGCGATGCCGCCGGGCCGGTCGAGGATCTCCTGCCGGCGCGACCGGGTGTCGAGCATCCGGCGGCGCCAGGCCGGCGGCCGCGGCCCGATGCGGATGAAGGCCTCGGCGTAGTCCTGGGTCTGGAGGAGCCCGGGCAGGACCAGCGGCATGAACACCCGGATCCGGCTGGCATCGTTCTCGAAGCCCGCGAACTCGTTCTCGAAGATGTCGGAGTAGTCACGCCACCATGGCCTGGCGCGTGCCTGGATGGCCAGCTCCTCGAGCTGCTCCCGCTCGCCGTCGGCGACATCGTAGATACGGAGCAGGTCCCGGATATCGCTCATCTCGGGACGCTTCCACTGGTTGGCCTCGAACCGGCCCACCTTGCCCCGGCCCCAGTTCAGCATGTCGCAGACATGGTTGGCCGTGTAGCCGCTCTGGACACGCAGTTGCAGCAAGCGCCGGGACAGCCGGCGTTTGGCTACGGTGGCGCCATATGCCTCGTCGCTCATTCTGGGTCGCCTCCTTGACAGGACGGCACCAACAGTATAACGCTACCTAAGTTGTGAATCACAGATTTTTCTGTCCCTATCAGTGCCGCACATCTTCGCACGATTGTCACACCTGCCCCCAGGGTCACAGCCAGATCCTGCCTGAAATCATCATTCCCCCGCGGCGGGCAGAAGGACCTGGCCGCAGCCACCCGGAGCGCTAGCCGACCGCGTCGTCGAACTCGCCCTTCCGGACCCCGTCGAGGAAGCACTCCCACTCGTACCGGTCGTACACGAGCACCCTCTCGGCCGGGTCGCCGACGACCCGCATCAGCACCCACTCGCCGGCGGCCCCATCCAGCTGGCCGGTGAAAGCCACCTCGATGGCACCTTCCCCTTCCCCCGAGCGCTGCCAGGACAGGGCCGCGGTGTCGATGCCGAGGGTCTCGACGGTCGGCTTACGGGTCACGGCGCCTCCGGCGGTCTCATGCCCGGCGGCCCACGCCGCAGTACAGCATCCGCGAGCCATCGCTGTCGGC
>DASPUE010000278.1:0-6092 GCA_035623055.1 Gemmatimonadales bacterium | reverse complement strand
TTGAGAGACCGAGCATCGCGATGAACAGCCCGGCAGCCACCGTCGTGGCCCAGGCAGGCACCCGCGGCGGGAGTGGCTCGGGGACCGCCTCGGCGCCGGCGAGCCGCTGGGCCAGGCGCGCCCGGAACTCAGGTGACGGGGCGACTTGTTCACCCCGCAACGTCTCGATCCCCTCCCGGACCGCGCGATCGAACGCCGCGCAGGCGGGGCAGCTCTCGATATGATCGTCGATCTCGGCGGCCAACTCGGGGTCGTGGCTGTCCCGGTAGGCAGAGTAGCGACGGTGGAATTCCCGACAGTTCATCGCTACTCGTGAGGAGGACTCGGGGAGTAGTAGTGATCCGGCTTAGGCGCGGATCGCGAACGCGCTACAAAGGTTATACAACCGTCAAAGCTGAAGGTTCCGCACCAGGGACTCGCGAGGCACGAAATTCGGGCGGGGCTGGAAACCCTTCAGTCGAGATGGGGCTGGATCAGCTCGGCGAAGCTTTGCCGGGCACGATTGAGCCGGCTCTTCACCGTGCCCAGGTTGCAGTGCATGATTTCCGCGATCTCTTCGTAGCTCTTTCCTTCCAGCTCCCGCAGGACAAAGACCTCCCGGTGGTGTGAAGCGAGCTTGGCCACGGTCTCGTCGACAAGTGCCTTGAGGTTCCGTCGATCGTAGATGTCGTCGGGGCGGCTGGCCGAGTCTTCAAACTCGAGGGGACGCATCTCGTCATCGTCCCGGGGCCGCACCCGCTCTAGGGTGATCAATGGGGAGCGGCTGCGATTGCGCAGCTCGTTCTTGGCGAGGTTCGAGGCGATGGTGTAGACCCAGGTGGAGAACTTGCGGCTGCGATCGAAGCGATCGAGGTGGCGATACACGCGGAGGAAGGCCTCCTGCACCAGATCCTCCGCGCGCTCCCGATCCCCGATCATCCGGTAGATGAAGTTGAGGAGCCGCACCTGGTAGCGGGTGACGATCTGATCGAACGCGCGGGGATCTCCGCGGAGATGCGCCTCGATCAGGGTGTTGATGTCCTCCTGCGGCCCCACGACGGGCGTCCCACCCCGCCTGAGCGGCGTGAAGGCCGACTTGAGGAACCGAATCAGCGGCATCGTGCCTCCTTCCCTACCTCCGACCCACACCGCGGTACAGCCCCGCATACATCAGGGCAACCAGAGTCTTGGCATCCTGGATTTCGCCCCGTTCCATCATACTCAAGACGTCCGACCAGGGCAGGATGTGGACTTCCATGAACTCGTCTGGTTCCCGCCGGTGGCGCCCCTCCTCCAATCCGCTTGCCAGGAACAAATGGATTTGTTCGTCGGTGAATCCCGGGGTGGTGTACACGGTGGTCAGCGCGCTCATCCGGCCCGCCCGCATCCCGGTCTCCTCCAGCAACTCGCGGCGCGCACACTCGTCCGACGTCTCATCCGGCTCTCGACGCCCGGCAGGAATCTCCCACAGGTAGCCATCCGCCGCATGCCGGAACTGACGGATCAGCAGGACCCGCGGATCGGGTGCGCCGGGGTCGTCCAGCAGGGGGACGACGGCGGAAGCACCGGGATGACGCACCATCTCAAGCTGTCCGGAGGAGCCGTCGGGGAATTCCACCGTATCGAGATCCAGATGAATGACCCGACCCTGATACCGGCGCTCCGAGGCGATCAGCGTCATCGCGAGAACATGGGGCCACCGACCCGGGGTGACAAGGGCAAAAACACCCTGCCCAGCCGGGACAATCCAGATGTCATGATTTCCCATCGACTTAGAAGCAGATGCCTGGGCCGAGCGGCTATTGCGAGAACCCCAGGAGGACCACAGGGATCTTCCATGCCTCGGCTCCGAAGAAGTACAGCTCGAGACGCCAGTTGGCGGAGATGGGGCTGGTACGAGTCGGAGAGGTAAAGGCGTCGAGGGAGGAGCGACCGGCTTCGAGACTCAGGCGAAGCATGTGGAACGGGTCGCTGACCAGGAGTACACGATGGACCCCACGCTCGGTGGCCCACTCCGCGACGGACTGGATCGAAGCTTGGCTGGAGCGTCCCTCGGGCCGGACGACCACGGCCGACTCGGGCACGCCCTGGCCGACCAGATATTGACGGCCGACGGTGGCCTCACTCACGCGATCACCCTCGCCGATCCCGCCGGTGACCACGATTGTCGGCGCGAGGCCTTCGCGAAACAGTTCGAGGGCGTGATCCAGCCGGGCCCGGAGCACCGGCGAGGGCTTGCCGTTGTACTGAGCCGCGCCCAGGACGACGATGGCATCCACCGGGCGCCGCCGGTCTTGGCGGCTCACGAAGACGACGGCCAGAAACGCAAGGATGTAGGTGAGGAGGGGAACGACAACGAACGCGATCAGGAGACGGCGGACGGTGGCGGACACGACGAGGAAGGTACTGGGGCGCCTCGCGAGGGAACAGTGAGGCGGGACACGGGTGAGTCGCTACGCCGACGAGAGTTCGAAGCTCTCTCCCTGCTTGGGCACATGGACTTGCCGCACCCCCTCCTCCTTCAGAATCTGGGCCATGGCCAGACAGGCCTCCGCCTCGCCATGCACCACGAAAGCGCGGCGGATCGGGCCGCCGAGCTTCCGCACCCAGGCGCGTAGCTCCTTGCGGTCCGCGTGGGCGGAGTACCCGCCGAGGGTCTCGACCTCGCAGCGGAGCGGTAGCTCCTCGCCGAAGATCTTCACCAGCTTCGCTCCCTCCTGGATTCGGCGGCCCAGAGTGTGCTCACCCTGGAAACCGACGAAGAGGATCAGCGTGCGATGATCGCCGATGTTGTTGGCGAGGTGGTGCAGGATCCGCCCAGACTCCGCCATGCCGCTCGCGGCGATGATCACCGCCGGTCCCGACATGCTGTTCAGCTGCTTGGATTCCTGGACATCACGGACGTAGCGCACCAGCGGGAAGTCGAACAGCTTCGAGGTCTTCTCGACCAATTCCTCACTTCGGTCGAACAACTCGGGATGCAGCCTGAACACCTGCGTGGCGTCGATCGCCAGCGGACTATCCACGTAGATCGGCAGGCCGGGGATCTTGCCCGCGCGAAAGAGCTGGTGCAAAGCGTAGATCAGCTCCTGGGTCCGGCCGACCGCGAAGCAGGGGATGAGGATCTTCCCTCCGCGCCCGGCTACCCGCCGCACTAGTTCCCCCAGCCGGGACTCGGCCTCGGCCACTGAATCGTGGTCGCGGTTGGCGTAGGTGGATTCGATGATCAGGGTATCGACCGGGCCGGCGGGGGGATCGGGATTGCGGACGATCGGCAGGCCATCGCGGCCGATATCCCCGGAGAACACCAGGCGGTGGCCTCCCTCCTCGGTGATCCTCAGGTCCACAGAGGCCGAGCCCAGGATATGTCCCGCATCGGTGAATTCGAAGGCCAGGTGCTTGCGGAGGTGATGCACCCGCCGATACGGGAGCCCGACCACGAGATCCTGCACGGCGATCGCATCCGCCATGGTGTAGAGTGGCTCACTCTCCGGCCCTGCCTTGCCCCGCTTCGCCAGGAACTCGGCATCCTTCTCCTGGATATGTGCGGCGTCCGGCAACATTACCGCGGTGAGGTCGCGGGTAGCGGGGGTGGCGTAGATGGGACCATGGAAGCCATGGCTCACCAGAAGCGGGAGCCTGCCGGAGTGGTCGATGTGCGCGTGACTCAAGACCACCGCGTCGATCCGGCGAGGATCGACCGGAAGAGTCACATTCTGCAGGCGCGCCTCCGCGCGGCGACCCTGAAACAGACCTGCGTCGAGCAGGATCCGGGCGCCGGCCGCCTCCAGCAGGTGCATGGAGCCAGTCACCTGATTGGCGGCGCCGTGGAAGGTCAGGCGGATGGCTGGCACGCTGCCTTCAGCGGGTTCCGAAGAGGCGATCCCCCGCGTCACCAAGCCCCGGGAGGATGAAACCGCGGTCGTTGAGCTCCCGGTCCAGCGCAGCGGCGAATACCGGGACATCGGGATGTCCGTCGAGCATGCGGCGCACGCCGGTTGGGGCGGCCACGATGCACAGAAACTTGATCCGACGCGCCCCCGCGGCCTTGAGGGTCGTCACCGCCGCTGTTCCCGAGCCGCCGGTGGCGAGCATAGGGTCGAGCACGAAGTAGTCTCGGTCGCGCTCTTCGCTCGGCAGCTTGGCGTAGTACCGAACCGGTTCGAGGGAGTTCTCATCCCGCGAGACGCCGATGTGCCCCACCCGCGCGGTAGGCAGCAGCTGCGACACCCCGTCCACCATGCCGAGGCCGGCCCGGAGGATCGGCACCAGGGTCAGCTTCTTGTCGGATACCATGCGGCCCGTCATCCGCTCGAGCGGGGTCTCGATCTCGACCGCCTCGGTCGGCAGGTCCTTGGTGACTTCATATGCCATCAGCATGGCGATCTCGGTGACCAGCAGCTTGAAGTCACGCGTGCTGGTGGTCCGATCGCGGAGCAGGGTCAGTTTGTGCTGGATGAGGGGGTGGTCGAGGACCGTGAGATTCGGGAGGGAGTGGTCGTGCATGGGGAGGAAGATGGCGACCGGCGGGCCGCAGGGCTAGTTGGGCGGCGGATGCCCCGCGTGAGCCGCGACATCAACACGGCGGCAGACGCGCTCTCCAGGGAGGCAGATGCTCGCATGCACCACGCCGACCGCCGGGCCAGTGAGCGCGAGAATTGGGGGCGTGTCGAAGTAGTCGGAGTCGGGTGCAGCACCGCTGAAGGCGAGGACCGAGCCATCGGGCTGCTCCAGCACGGGCCGGAGACGGGCATTGATGCGAACGCCGGCGGCCGGGAGGAGCCGGAGGGTCGTGAGGCGCTCTGTCGCTTCGTAGTGGCGATCGAGGGCGACAGGGGAGGGCGCCCGGCAGGCAGAGGCCAGCAGGAGGAGAATGACGCCGGTCCGACCGAGTAGTCGGTTCACCGTCAGGCTCACGGGCCGGCGCCGTGCCGTCAGCTTCACCGCTCGGCCAGCAGCGTGCGGATGCGGGAGTCCCATTCCTGGTGAGTTACGTCGCCAAGGTGGAACTCGCCGTAGCCCTCGTAACGGATCTCTCCCTTCCGGTCGATCAATACGAAGCTCGGCCAGTATTGGATGTCGTAGAGGTCCCAGGTGGCGTGGTCGTTGTCCTGGGCATTCGGGTACTCGATGTGGTACTTGCGGAGTGCCGAGGCAACGTTGTTCCGATCGTGCTCACCGCCGTAGGGAGGGAACTCCGGGTCGTGCATCCCGATGATCGTGAGCCCTTGGTTGCGGTAGCGGCGATCGAACTCCACCAGGGACGGAAGCGCCCCAGTGCAGTTCCAACAGGTGAAGGTCCAGAAGTTGAGCAGGACCACTCTGCCCCTGAGCTCGGTCAGGGTGAGGGGCTTGCCATCCGGGGTATTGAGCCAGCCGGTGTTTCGCCAGGGGATGGCGGGGCGGACCGCAGGGCGTTCACCGGTGAGGGGGTTTCGCGCCTGGGCAAAGGCGGTGGAGCGGGCGACGCCATCAAGAGCGGCAACGGCGCCCAGGACGATGATCACCGCGGCGGTCAGACTCAGGAAGGGGCGTGGCATTCGGGTCCTCGTGGGCGGGGCACCAGTACAACGCCGGCACGGCAGGTTCAGTTCTCCAAGCCAGCCGCGGGCGCCAGGATAGGCGGGCCAGGCGACCGACTTTGCCCCTCCCGGTGTCTTCCTTATATTCCCCGCCCCACCGGCTAGGTAGCTCAGTTGGTAGAGCAGCGGACTGAAAATCCGCGTGTCGGGGGTTCGATTCCCTCCCTAGCCATCCGTTATCCCTGAACGCCCGGTCCTCGTGGCCGGGCTTTTTCGTTGCCTGATCTCAGGGACGGGGCCTCCCCAAAAGATTCCAGGCCATTCGGCCGATAACGGGATAACCAGCTGCTTGAGGTGTCCTGATGTCGGTCCGACGGTTCGCTATCTCCCGGATGGTATGGTCGCTCGTCGCGGCCGGGGTGGCCGGATGTGATATCCCGACCAGCGCCCCGATCCTGGAGCAGCGCTGGGTCGTCGCCGCGCCGGTCGATAGCGTCACGCTTCAGGACATCCTCCCGGCCACCGTGACTCTCCAGAACGGCGAGTTCCGGGTGCAGGCCGTGAGTGGCAGCGCGAGCGCCACCCTCGCCA
>DASPUE010000277.1:0-2284 GCA_035623055.1 Gemmatimonadales bacterium | reverse complement strand
AAGGAAGCGCGCCGGATCCAACTCAAGCTGAGCGGGGTCACTACTCCGTCCTGGAGCCCGGACGGAAAGCAGCTGGTGTTCACCGGCTATGATGGAGGACTCTCGGACCTGTTCCTGATCAACGCCGACGGCACCAACCTCCGACGGCTCACCAACGACCGATATGCTGACCTGCATCCCGTCTGATCCCCTGACAAGAAGACCATCGCGTTCGCGACCGACCGCGGCCCCGATACCGATTTCCGCACCCTGCGCATCGGCAACATGAAGATCGCAACCTACGATCTGGCCAGCGGCCGGATCGAGGTGTTGCCGGGGATGGAGTATGGCAAGAATGTCAGCCCGCAGTGGTCCCCCGATGGCCAGGAGCTTGCCTACGTCTCCGACCGGACCGGCGTCAGCAACATCTATCTGTACGATCTGGGCGACCAGCAGTCCTACCAGATCACCGACCTCTTCACCGGGGCGCAGGGCATCACCCCGCTCTCTCCAGTGCTCTCCTGGGCGCCCGGGGCCGACAAGCTGGCCTTCGTCTACTACTCTCGCGGCATGTACGACGTCTACGCCATCGATAACCCGCGGTCGCTCAAGAAGTCCCCATGGCGGCCGGTGGAGATGGCGCGCCGTGATTCCGTTCCCGCCGGCGTAGCACCGCAGCCGGTACAGGCAGGAGATACGCTGGTCCACCCGGCCGCGGCACCGGACACCACTCACGCCCGCCCAGTGGAATCCACCGGCTCGCTCTATGTCGGGCCGGGCGGTCTCCGCCCCGCAGAGGTGGCCCCGGCACCAACCGACTCTACCCTGCGCCCGATGACGATTGCGGCGCTCATGGATTCGGTGCAGCTCCCGTTGCCTGACACGGCCGAGTTCAAGGTCACCGACTACAAGGTGCACTTCCAGCCGGATTACGTCGCCCGACCTTCGATCGGCTACAGTCGCGACACCTTCGGCCAGGGCTTCTATGGCGGCAGCGCGATCGCGCTCTCCGATCTCCTGGGCGATCATCAGCTGTTCTTCGCGGCGTACGTGAACGGCCGGCTCTCCGAGGCGCTGGTCAACGCCACCTATGTGAACACGGTGCGCCGGCTCAACTGGGCCGTCAGTGCCGGGCAGCAGCCCTATTATTTCCTCGAGCCCAGCCGGATCGTGGTGGATTCGCCGAGCGTGGGCACCAATACCTTTGTCACCAATCTGCGCCGGATCGTGTTCCGCTCGGTGGGGCTGCAGGGGATCTACCCGCTCACCCGGTTCCAGCGATTCGAGTTCGGCGTGACCGCCGCCAACATCAGCGACCATCGGCAGACGGTCTACGAGCCGTTCGACAATTTCGGCAACCAGGTCGCGGATGCCACCGAGAACGAGGTTGCCCTCCCGAGCGAGAGCTTCGTCGAGCCCTCGGTGGCGTATGTCTTCGACAACTCGCTGACGGGATGGGTCGGGCCATTCTACGGTCGCCGGTATCGGCTGCAGGCGTCACAGTCGATCGGCGGCTGGCGCTACTTCGAGGGTCTTTTCGACTACCGGCGCTACGACCACCTTCTCGGCCCCATCGTCCTGGCCACCCGGGCGATGTACTTCGGCCGGATCGGCCGCGACGCCGAGCAGTTCCCGGTCTTCGTCGGGAATACCGACCTGATTCGCGGCTACACCTCGGGGAGTTTCTACCGCAACGAGTGCACCGTCACCGACCCCAACACCGCGACCGGCTGCGTGCAGCTCGACCGGCTGGTGGGCACCCAGATCGCGGTCGGCAACGCCGAGCTGCGTTTCCCGATCCTGACGCCTGACATGCACTTCGTGCCGATGGGAGTCCCGCCGATCGAGGGAGCCCTGTTCTACGACGTCGGGTTGGCCTGGAACTCGGGCGACGTCCTCCGCTGGAGCCGCCGGCCGGGCGACGATCCGGAGCTGGTCCGGGCACCGGTGCAGTCGGTGGGCGTGGGGGCGAGAATGAATCTGTTCAATTTCGTGGTACTGCGACTCGACTATTCGTTCCCACTCGACCGCCCCGGCATCGGGGGGTACGTGACGCTGAGCCTGGGCCCGGTGTTCTAGCCGCGGCCCAATCGCGGTTGGCCTCACCGCGGCTTCTCCGCTCCGGGTGACCTAGGTAGATTTCCGCCGTGCACACCCGGCCCCTGCTGGTGCTGGTGGCGACCGTCACCCTCGCCTGCCACTCCGGCTCCCAACCTCACGCCCGCGGTCTCTCCGTCGCCTCAACGACTCCGCCATCGAGCCTCCTCAGGCTGGCGGTGGCAGGGGGAGTGGCCGAGCTGTACCA
>DASPUE010000276.1:0-2983 GCA_035623055.1 Gemmatimonadales bacterium | reverse complement strand
TTCCTATGGTGCGCAGGCAGGGATTCCGGTCCTGGTGTTCGTGCCTGCCGGACAGGTGGCGCTGGGAAAGCTGTCGCAGTCGCTCGCCTACGGGGCACGCACCCTGCTGGTACGGGGGGATTTCGATGCCTGCCTACGAATGGTGCAGGAGGCCTCGGAGCGGCTGGGCGTCTATCTCCTCAACTCGATCAATCCATGGCGCGTGGAGGGGCAGAAGACCATCGTCCTCGAGCTGCTGCAGCAGCTGGGCTGGGAAGCTCCGGACTGGATCGTCCTGCCCGCGGGGAACCTCGGGAATACCGCGGCCTTCGGAAAGGCCCTGAGCGAGGCGCGGACGCTTGGCCTCATCGATCGGGTGCCACGGATCGCGGCGGTTCAGGCGGCGGGGGCGGCGCCGTTCGCCCGGGGGTTCGCGGAGCAATTCACCCGACGGCACACGGTGAAGGCGGACACGGTGGCCACGGCGATCAAGATCGGCGACCCGGCGTCATGGGATCGGGCGGTGCGCAGCATCCGGGAGACCGACGGCGTGGTCACCACGGTTACCGACCCGGAAATCCTCGAGGCCAAGGCGGTGATCGACGCGGCGGGCGTCGGCTGCGAACCGGCCAGCGCGGCCAGCGTGGCCGGGGCGCGGCAGCTCAGGGAACGTGGAATCATCCCACTCAACGCCCGTGTGGCCGCGGTGCTCACGGGGCACGTGCTCAAGGATCCGGGCGCACTGCTCACCTATCACCAGGATACCGAGCCGGCGCCAGCGCGCGCCAACCGCCCCATCGAGATCGAGCCGGACCTGCGGGAAGTCGAACGGGTGCTGGCGCGCGGACCCCACTCCTGATCGGTGCGGTCCGCCGCCGCAAAATCACGCCCCCTCGACGCATGCGCCGAGGGGGCGTTTTCTCAGGACCGCGATGCCTAACGAGTGGTGCTGTCGATCGCGGCCTGCAAGTTACGGTAGGCCTGGGGATCGATCTCCTCGAAGGGAGCGGCCACGTAGGTGATCTTGCCGCCTGGCGCCACCACAAACAGGGTCCGGTTGTCGAGACCGTACTTGGGCTCGAACGCCCCGTACCGCTTGCCGACCATTCCTCCCGAATCGCTCAGGAAGCGGAACGGGTACTGGCGGTCGCTCGCCCAGGAGGCGAGGACCGGCGCGGGATCGACGGAGATGGCGAGCAGGGTGACCTTCTGGCCATCGTGAAAGAGCGTCGCGTACTGATCACGGTACGCGTCCATTTGAATGGTTCAGCCCTTGGTTCGCGCCTTGTAGAAGAAGGCGATCACCACCGTCTGGTCCCGGAGGTCGCTCAGGCGAACCGGGTGCTCCGCCACCCCCTGGGCCTGGGCCAGGGGCAGCTCGAAGTCGGGCGCGGCATCTCCCACCGCGAGGGGCTTGGGCGCCTGCGCGGCCAACGTGCCTCCGAGGGAAACCAGCAGGACTCCGAACAGAATCGGCTTCATCGTCTCCTCCCGATGTGACTCACTCGGTGGCCATCACCCGCCAGATCGTCCCGCTCTGCTCATCGCCAATATACAGCGACCCGTCCGGGCCCACCGCCACACCCGCCGGGCGCATCGCAGTCTCACCCTTGCTCGCGGTCGCGAAGGTCTCGTATTTGCCCGTCGGCATCCCATCGGATCCGAAGGGGATGAAGACGACGCGATACCCCTGCTGTGGCAGCGGGGCGCGGTTCCACGAGCCGTGAAAGGCCAGGAATGCCCCACCCCGATATTTCGCCGGGAACTGAGCACCGTCATAGAAGACCAGCGCCATCGGCGCCCAGTGGCCCGGAAAGCCGATGAGCGGACTCTTCTTCGAGGCGCAGCGTCCGATGTCGGTCCCATTGCCGCCGTACTCGGGGGACAGGACCTTCTTCCCCTGCTGCTGGTCGAAGTAGCAATACGGCCAACCGAAGTCGTCTCCCGCGTTGACCTGGTCGAATTCCTCCGCTGGGAGTTCGGCGTTCTGGGCATCGGTATAGCCCCAGTTGTCTCCCAATTGATCCCGCCCGTGGGGAACCGCGTAGAGCCGTCCGGTGGCTGGCTGCACCGCGAGGGCTTCGGCGTTGCGGAGGCCCGTGGCGAATCGGGTCCCATCTCCCTGGCGCTGCTGCAGCCGCCCGGTGCTGAAACGCCAGAGCCCGGCGCGGCCTTCCAGCTCGGCGCAGGGATCCACGCCGGGGGAGCGACTGGACCGGTCTCGCAGCTGACAGCTGTTGGTCGCTGAGCCAATGTTCACAATGAGAGTGTCACCACCGAGGAAGGCGATGGTCTTCGCCGAATGGCCGGACGCCGGCAGCCCCTGCACGATCACCTCGGGGTCGCCGGCGGGAGAGAGGTCTCCCACGCTCCACTTCCAGCGCACGACGCGATCGTTGGGCGCAAACCAGAGATAGCCGCCGTGAAATCCGATCCCGGTCCCGCCCTGATCCGCGAAGGACTTGCGCACGTCGGCCCGGCCATCGCCATCGGTGTCGCGCAGGGCGACCACGCCGCCGTTCGCCTGCGCGGCCAGGACATCGCCGTTGGGAAGGACCGTGAGATTCCGCACCCGGCCGAGGTCCTGGGCCACCACCACGGCGCAGAACCCGGGCGGAAGCACCAAGCCGGACTCTCGGGTGCAGGTGGGCGGAGGAGCGGATCGCTGTGCCGCCGCAGCACGCGGGAGCACGCACGCGAGCAGGAGGGCGATGGTGAGTAACGAAGTAAGGAGTCGCATGCGCGGGGTTCCGGGTGCGGTTTCCGAGGGAAAATAGCTGCATCGGGCGCGGTGTCCCAGAGGGAAAATCGCTGTTTTCCCTCTTGCAAAGGGGTGACAACCCCTTACTTTGGGACTCGCACGGCGGGGCCTGCCCCGCGCCTGGAGTCCCGTTTCCCCTTTACGGAGGCACGTGATGGCCACCAAGAAGAAGGCGAAGAAGAAGGCGAAGGCCAAGACCAAGCGGAAGCCCAACGCGGCGTTTATGAAGGCGATGACGCCGAG
>DASPUE010000275.1:0-11888 GCA_035623055.1 Gemmatimonadales bacterium | reverse complement strand
TTGTAGAAGTCCAGCCCCCGGTCGTACAGCTCCAGCGCCTGGGGGGATCCGCGCCGAAGCGGGGCGGCGGGGGCCGGAGCGGACGCGGGATGCGCCCCCAGGTCTACCGCGCGCAGCCGATCCAAGAGCGCCGTCGCGCTGGGCGGTCGCTCCTCGGCGCGTTTGGCCATCAGTTCAGTGAGCAGGATTGCCAGCAGCTCGGGGACATCCGGCCGGGTGCTCCGGATGTCGGGGACGGGCGCCGTGAGATGCGCGGCGAGGGCCGCGACCGGGCTCCGGGTGATATACGGCGGGTGGCCACCAAGGAGCTCATAGGCCATGCAGCCGAGGCTGTAGAGGTCCGCTCTGCCATCGAGGGCCCCTTCGGCCTCCGCCTGCTCAGGGCTCAGGTAGTCGAGCGTTCCCACGACCATCCCGGTGGCGGTCAGCCGCTTGCCTGTGGGCGGGATCTGCGCGGTGGCGATCCCGAAATCGGAAAGCAGTGCCCGCTGCCGATACCAGAAGACATTCTCCGGCTTGATGTCGCGGTGGATGACCCCCGCGGTGTGCGCATAGGCGAGGGCTTCGGCAAGGTCGGCGATGACCCGTACCACCTCCGCCGCCGGCAGGGGGCCCTGCCGTTCCAGGCGGCTCCTGAGGGTGTCGCCGTCGATGAGCGGCATGACGTAATAAAGGTGGCCGGCCGCCTCCCCCGAGTCGAACAGGGGGACGATGTTCGGATGAACCAGGTTGGCGGTAAGCCGGATCTCCCGGTTGAAGCGCTCCGCACCGAGCGCCTGGGAGAAGGAGGGAGTGAGCAGCTTGATCGCGACGTCGCGATCAAGCTCTCGGTCGTGGGCCTGGAGCACCACTCCCATGCCGCCGCGACCGATCTCCCGCCGGATGGTGAACCGGCGCGAAAGCGCAACCCGCAGCTCGGAAGGTGTGCTGGACTCGGCCATGGTCGGGAGGAAAATACGTCCGGTTGCCGACTCGCGTCAGAAGGCCCGGGAGTAGCGCGAGTGAGGCCCGGGCGCTAATTCTTCCCACCCAGTCGGGCGGCTTCCCCCGAGCCATCATCATGGTCCACCACATCGTCTGTTTCAGGTTCAAGGAAGGAACGACCGCGGAAAAGATCGCGGCCGCTGGCGACGCGCTGATGGACATGCAGCGCATGATCGCCGAGGTCCGCGCCGTGCGGTGGGGTCCCAACCTCGCTCCTAGCGCGGGCGAATACTCGCACGTGCTCACGGTCGAGCTGGATGACATGGGCGCCGTGGAGCGCTACCTCGACCATCCCATTCACAAGCGGATCATCGCCGATCACCTGGCGCCGATCCGGGACGCCCGCCTGGCCATCGATGTCGAGGTCTGAGCCCGCCGGCCCCACCCACTGAACGCCATGCTGCTATCGCTATTGCTCGGCCTGCAGGGGCCCCTCGCGGTCACGGCGGACACCGTCCGCCCTACCCATCGGGCGCTGCACCACGATTTGACCATCGTCTTAGGCGACACCGGGACCCACATCCTCGGCCAGGTGGTGACGACCTGGGTGCTTGCCTCCTCCGATCCCGTGGATGTGCCACTCGATTCCGCGTTCCGGGTGATTCGAGTGCTCACCAATGGCGAAGGAGACACCCGGATGGAGCGGATCACCTTCGCGCTCGATGTGGGGGGCGGCGTCTATATCCCGCATCATCTCAAGGCGGGGGACACCCTCACCACCGCGATCCGCTACCACGGCAGCCCGCACGACGGTCTCATCTTCCACGTAGACTCGACCGGCCGGCGCACGGTCTTCGCCGACAACTGGCCGGACCGCGCCCACCGCTGGTTTCCGGTCGTGGATCATCCCACCAGCAAGGCAACCGTCGACCTGCACATCGAGGCCCCCGGCACGATGACTGTGGTAGCAAACGGGGTGCGGCTCAAGGTGGATACGCTGACCTACGGGCGTCGGGTCTGGCACTTCCGCATGGCCCAGCCGATCACGCCGTATGGCGTCGTCTTCGGGGCGGGGCCGCTGGTGACCACGCCGCTCCCGGACGCAGCGTGCGAGGTAAAGTGCGTCCCGCTCGCGGTGGTTACTTATCCGGAGGATGCCGAGTGGGCGGTGTCGGGGCCGTTCCGTCGGGCGGGCGACATGGTGGACTTCTTCAGCCAGTTCACGGGTCCATTTCCATACGCGCGACTCTCGCATGTCGAGTCGAGCACGATATTCGGCGGCTCCGAGAATCCCACCGCGATCTTCTACGATGAGAAGGCCTATCCCGCTCGCCGCCTCCGGGAACTCACGGTCGCGCATGAGACCGCGCACCAATGGTTCGGCGATGCGGTGACGGAGGCCGACTGGCACCACCTCTGGCTCTCCGAAGGGTTCGCGACGTACTTCGCCGCGCTCTGGCTCCAGCACGCGGACGGTGACAGCGCCTTTCGCGCGGAGATGCGGCGTGAGGCCGAGGCGGTCATGCGGTCGCCGGTGACCGCTCGTCCGATCCTGGATGCCGAGGCGATGGACCTGATGGGACTTCTGAACAGCAACAACTATCCGAAAGGGTCCTGGGTCCTGCATTCCCTCCGGGGGCTGATTGGGGATTCGGCGTTCCGCGCGGGTATACGCGACTGGTACGCCACCTACCGCGATTCCACCGCCCTCTCTGCCGACTTCGCCCGTACGATGTCGCGGGCCGCGGGCCGGGACCTGGAGTGGTACTTCACCCAGGCTCTGACTCAGCCGGGGTACCCGAAGCTCGAGGTCACCTGGCGTCGGGACGGGAAACGGCTGACCCTCACCGTTCGTCAGACCCAACCCGAGGGATGGGGCGTCTACCGGATGCCGGGACTGATCATCGCCGTTGACGGGAAGCGGATCCCGGTGGACGTAGGGGCGCGGGAGGTGTCGGTCACGGTCGACAAGGTCCGTCAGGACCCCCGTGAGATCGTGGTCGATCCGGACGGCTGGTGGCTGGCGGAGGCGGTGGTGAAGGGACCTGCAGGAAAGTGATGATTCGAAGTGCACTGAGCCGTCGTTGGCTGCTGATTCCGATCCTCCTGAGTGCGTGCCGCGGAAGTCTCTCCCCGCTGTCCAACAAGATCCAGGTGGGCCGGGAACCCTACGTCGTGTTCGTGGCGGATGGGGAGGATGGTCTAGGCGATCTATATGCCTCCGCGCCGACCGGTGGGACCGCCTGGCAAATCACGTTCACGAGAGTGGATGAAGGGCTTCCCACGCTCTCGCGGGACGGGACCGTACTGGCCTTCATCCGCTCACGGGCGCCTGGGGACGACCGTGACCACGATCTGATCGTGATGAGCCTGCTGAACGGGGCGGAACGGTCAGTAAAGCTGGCCGGCTTGCCGCCGACCGGACTCGCTTGGTCGACCGACGGCTCGAGGCTGTATGTCCGGCAGGGTGGCGAGCTCGTTGCCACGCCGGCACCCCCTGCGACGCTTCAGCCTATTCCCGTTCCGGAAGCAGAACGAGCCGCCGCTGATTCGGCGCTGGGTGTGGCGTTGGGGTCGCCGGCCGTCGCGATGGCTGTTCCCTGCGACAGTGGCGGCGGCATCTGCGCGCGCTTCGCGAACGGGAGCCGTCAGACCATTACCCCGACCGGGACAAACCCGGTGCGTTGGACGGGGGACTCGATCGGATACGAGGACGGTGGGGAGTGGGTCGTGCGTCCGCTCGCCGGCGGCCGGATCCGGAGCATTACCTGGGGGGCCTCGATCCATCACCCCAGGGGCCTGACGGTGTTCGGCGGAGCGATGCCGATGCCCTGATCCTGCGTCGCGGCGATCGCGTCCCAGGCGGCTTCGAGGGCCAGGCCCACGGGGGCACTGTCCAGAGTCCAGTCCCCGGCCGCGACCCGCTCCGCGGCGAACCCGACAACGGCGAGCCACACCTGCGACCAGAGTTCCGCCGGCCCCGCTCGAATCTGCCCGTCCGACTTCCCCATCGCGATCAGGTGAGTCAGTCCCTCCTGTAATTCCCGCCTGATGGCCTGGCTCTGATCGTCCAGGAACGGGGTGTTGGCGCTGGAAAGCACCATTCTGATCAAGGCGGGGTCCTGAGCCGCCATCTCCACGATCCTGCGGGCCAGGAGTGCCAGGCGCTCCGGCGCCTTGCGCACCCGGTCGGCATCGAGCGCGGCGAGGGTCTCGAGCGCCCAGCCGCAGGCGTGGCGATGTACCTCGTTGAGCAGATGCTCCTTGCTCTTGAAGTGCCGGTAGATGGTCCCCTCGGCAACACCCGCGCGCTCGGCGAGCGCCGGGGTCGTGGTCCTGAGAAACCCGACGGTGGTGTAGAGGTCGAGCGCGGCGCGCACCAGCCGCTCCCGGGTGGCATCCCCGTCCCGCCGCGCTCGATGTGGCTCCATGTGAGGAAATCTACCGCAGTGCGGCCATCCGATGGGATTCACTAAAGATTCATTTGTCGCCCATATGTTGCACGATCAGATGCAGAGATCCGTTCGAGGAGCATCATGATCGACTTCAAAGAGCTGTGGGCAAAAGGAATGACCTTCGCCCAGTTCGTGGCGGTCGCCGACGAGCGTTACCGCGGATTGTGGGAGGGGGTGTATCGGATCGCCAGCGTCCCCGAGTGGGCAAGGCTGCCGGGGACGGAGGAGCGCAAGCTGTTGGTGCTCGCGGAGGATTGGTGCGGGGATGCTTCGAACATCGTTCCGGCGGTCGCGAAATGGGCCGATGCCAACCCCGGGCTGTCACTGCGCATCATTCGGCGGGACGAATATCCCGCGGTCATGGATCGCTACCTGACGAGGGGCTCCCGTTCCATCCCGATTGTGATCGTCCTGGACCGCGACTTTCACGAGATCGGGCATTGGGGCCCGCGTCCGAGCGAACTGCAGGCCTGGGTGATGGCCAACAAGGACACTGTGCCCAATCCCGAGCGCTACAAGGAAGTCCGCCGCTGGTACGCGCAGGACCGTGGGGCATCGACGCTTCGGGAACTCATGATCGCGATGGCCATTCGACAGGCGGCGTGACCCCGTCGGGGTGCTCGCCGCCCCTTGCACCGCTCAGAACGCCCAGCCTGTCCCCGCGCTGAATTTGAAGCCGTCCGGGCCAGTGCCGAAGTTGAAGGTCCAGATGGTGAAACGGAACAGGCGAATGGCAAGACCACCGCCGCCGCCGACTTTCATGTCCTTGGTGGTCACCTTGAAGTCCTCCGGTTCAAACACCCGCCCGGCATCCACGAAAGCCAGGAGCGTGAACGCTCCCAGGTCTCCCAGGTTGAGCAGGTCGTGTCGCAGTTCCGCACTGCCGACCAGTACCCCCCGCCCCGCAAGCCGCTGGAAGCTGAGCCCCCGGTTGGACGCGGCCCCGCCCAGTACGCTGACCTCACTTTCCCACTCCGGCACTTCGAAACGGGCGTCGAGCGGCGCCTTGCTGGACAGGGAGGATCCCAGCGCCCGGACGGCGAACACGGTCCCCTCGCGAATGGGCAGATAGGCACGCACGTCGCCCGTCACTCTGGTGTATCCGCCGCCGCCGCTGCCGCCGCCGAAGGAGGCCTGCGCGAAGATTCCCTTGGTGGTGTTGAACTCATTGTCCCGCGCGTCGAGCACCAGGGTGGCACGGCCCCGAACGTCGGTGTCAGTCACGTTGGTGTCGCCGAACTCGGTACGGAAGATCGAGGGTCCGGACAGCGCGCCGAGGTTGCTATACTCGACGCCGCCGGCCCCGGCCAGGAAGATCGGGCCGATGAGGTGCTTGGAGATCTCGAGGTTGGTGAAATAGCGGGTTCGGCGGGCCTCGTAATAGTGCTCCTGACTGCTGGTCACGAGACTCGGGTTGTAGGGCGTATCGTTCCCGAGGCCAAAGTAGCCGAACCGGGTCTCGCGGGTGGTGCCCACATTGGCGGCCAGCCGCCAGCCCGGCAACAGGAGCGGAGCCGTGAAGCGAGCGACTGCCATCCGGCCCCCCGTGAATCCCTGCCCCAGATCCACTGAGAACAACCCGGCGTAGGGCGTCCTGGCGGTATACTCGGCGGCCTTTCGCTCCTCGAAGTGGATCGCGATCAGCGGAAAGTTGTTCCCGAGCGATGGGAAGAAGGGATAGAAGCTGTCCTTCCAAGGCGCGACGTTCGACCCCTGAGCGGCCAGGCCAGTTGCGAGTCCCGTCGACAGCGACCAGATGGTCACGAGGACGCAGAACCCTCCGACAGCTCGAGGCCCCGCCGCACGCCGCACCCGCCCCGGGCTGGCAGACGTGGTCGGCATCACTGGGCTCGTTCGAAGAGGTAGGCGGAATCGCGCAGCACCGCGGCGTTGCCGTCGAAGGTGGCGTACTTGTACGGGAACAGCGAGGCGCCGCCGGTCTCGCCCTTCTTGTTGATGGCGTAGAACGAGAGCTGGAACCGCGGCCGTCCGTCGGGGAGCAGCAGGCGGGGGGGAGTCATCGCCATCACCCGCTTCAGGGTTTCCAGGGCCGCGTCCGTCGGCTTCATGCCGCGACGCATGTGCTCGACCGTCAGAAACCCACCACAGACCATCATGTTGCTCTCTCCACGACCGGTGGAACCGGCCGCGCCGATCTCATTGTCGGTGTATTGCCCGTCACCCACGATCGGCGAGTCGCCGGCGCGCCCGGGAATCTTCCAGGCCAGCCCGCTGGTGCTGGTGACCGAGGAGATCTCTCCCTGGGCGTTGATGACGTTGAGGTTGACTGTGCCCGTGGGGCGGGGCAGGATCGGCTCGTTGTCCGGCACGTCCAGCCAGTCATCATCGTGGCCGCGATTGGCCCGCCACCGAAGCCAGGCCTCGCGCGACTCGGGCGTGAGCAGGTCCTCCTCCTTGAATCCGTAGCTCAGCGCGAACTTCTTCGCGCCGGCACCGACCAGCAGGATGTGGTTGGTGTACTTGAGGACCAGCTTCGCCACCTCGCTGGGCGTCTTGATGTTCTCCAGGGCGGCCACTGCCCCCGCGCGCTTGGTCGGACCGTGCATGCAGGAGGCGTCCAGCTGCACCACCCCCTCTTCGTTGGGGAGCCCGCCGTATCCCACCGAATTGTCCGTTGGGTCCAGCTCCTGGATCTTCACCCCTTCGATGGCGGCATCGAGTGTGTCGGTGCCTTTCTGCACCAGGGACATCGCCAGATCGATCCCGCGCTGGGAATTCGCCGAGCCCACTGCCATCGGACGACTGGCTCCGCGGAGAATGAGGGCCGGTGCGCCAAGCGGTGGGGTGGGATCCGGTCTATGAAGAACGCTACCGGCGAGAGCCAAGCCAGTAGCGCCGAGGAAGTCACGACGCGAGAGGAGGTCGGACAAGGAGGGCTCCTGGGGAGGGGTGGAAGTGCAGGGACCGGAAGGATTTAGGCACCGGAGCGCAGTTCTGTCAACTTGCCCATGGCGCCGCCGCTCCTAAGTTGCCCACCGGCTATGGACACTCCGAACCGACCGCCGCGATCCTCCGAGGATCCCTTCGACCTCATCCGCACCGCGGCCGCGGTGCTGCTGGGCATCGGGACGCTCGTGGCGATCGCGCTTTGGGCATCGGGCATTACTCCCATGGCACTCCTGCTGGTGGGGGCGCTCTGGTCTGTATATGGGATGATTCATGCCGTCCTGGACGGAGTGCTCGATCCGGCCATTGATCTCGTCACGGAGATGCTGCAGAACGTCGGTCTCGCGCGGTATCGCCGGAGCTACTCGTACATCGAGACGATGGTGGCGCGCGGAGAATTGACAGCGGCCGCCGTGGAGTACGCCCGGCTTGCTGACGCTGGCGACGCACAGGCCGCGGTGCGCCGGGCGGACCTGCTGGCAGGTCCCATGGCAATGCCGGACAAGGCGCGGATCGAGCTCGAGGAGTTCCGCGAGACCCGCAAGCTCGGCCCGGCGGACGATATCCGGATCGGGCTGGCGCTGACGCGCCTGTTCGAGGATGTCCTCGACGAGCCGGGGCGCGCCATGCGTGAGATACGCCGGCTGCTCGATCTGTACCCCGGGGCCCGCGGGCTCCGCCACTTTCGCCGTACCCTCGCGGCGCTCAAGGCCGAGCGATTCGGTCCCTCTACTCCACCTTGAACTTGCGCACCTGTTCGAACAGCCCCTGAGCCGTCTCCGACAGGGCGTGGGCGGAACCCGCCACCTGCTCCGTGGACGCGGAGAGTTCTTGCGCGCTCGCGGCGATCTCCTGCGCCGCCGCGGCCACGTCCTCGGTTCCGCTCGAGACCTCCTGCATTCGGCTCGCGATTCCGTCGATCAGCGAGCGCACCTCCCCCGAGGACTTGGAAATCTGGCGGCTCCACTCGTCGGTCTGATGTGCCTCGGTGGCGACCCGGGCCAGCCCCTCGGCGGCCTTGTGGGCGGTCTCCCTGGCGGCATCACCGCCGCGTGCCAACCTGATCAGCCGCTCGCGGGCGGCGGCGACCCGGGTGAGGACAGCCCGGACGGTTTCGCTGGTCTGGGTCGCTGCCTGGGCGGTTTCGCCGGCGAGCTTGCGGACTTCCTCTGCGACGACCGCGAAGCCCCGGCCCTCGTCCCCCGCCCGGGCCGCTTCGATGCCCGCGTTGAGGGCGAGCATGTGAGTCTGCCGCGCGATGGCCTTGGTCTGGCTCACGAACTTTTCGATCTCTTCCGAGGCTGCCGCGAGCGCCGCGGCCTCCTCGGCGCCCCGGGTGATCTCGGCCGCTAGCCGCTCGAGGCCCGCGGAGCTCTGGTCCAGCTCGTCCCGGTGATCGCGGGCCAGCTTGGCCAGCGCGGTGCTCCGGTCCACGGCCTCACCCGCACTCGCGGCAAGGGTCTGGGCGATCGCCAGGATCCTCCCGGCATCCTCGGCAGCTCCTCGCACCAGGGCCGCCTGTTTGGTCGCCCGATCGGTGAGGTCATTGCAGGTGCCGGAGACCTCCTGCGTGGAGGCACTCATCTGCTGGGTCGAAGAGGAGATCTGCTGCGCCATTGCCGCGGCTTCCTCGGCGCTGGTCCGGATCGCCCCGGTGAGAGTGCGGAGCTGCTTGAGCATCGTCCCGACGGCGTGGGTAAGGCCCTCGGCCTCGCGCGATGCGGCGGAGGTCACGGCGACGGTGAGATCTCCCTGTGCCACCCGGCTCGCCACGACCACCGCATTCGCCAACGGACGCAGAATGTTGCGGACCGACCAGCTCACCACGAACACGACAACCAGCCCGCCGAATAGGAGATACACGCCCAGCCCGGCAAGTACTCCCTTCCAGAAATCAGGGCCACCATGCTCGCGGCCGTAGAACAGCCAGAGCATGGAGACCAGAACCAGCGCCAGACCGAGCAGCAGTCCAGACGCGGTCAGGTACATTCTTTGGACGAAGATGCGTCGGGTGTCAGCCATCCGGGTAAGTGGAAGGGTGGTTGCAAGTTAGGGCGCCCAAGGGAGCTGAGGCAAGGCGGCGGCCGCCCGGCCCATCCCCTCAACTCCCTTGTTCACCTAAATTCCCGCGCCTATGACCGATACCCTTCCGGACAGCTATCGCCCTGACCAGGTGGAGGCCAAGTGGCGCGCCCGGTGGGCGGAGCGCGGCACCAACCACCCTGATCTCGATCGCCCCAGGCGCCCGTTCTACAACCTGATGATGTTCCCCTATCCCTCCGCCGAGGGACTGCACGTGGGGAATATGTTCGCGTTCACCGGGAGCGACGTCTACGGCCGATTCAAGCGGCTCCAGGGGTACGATGTCTTCGAGCCTATCGGGTACGATGCCTTCGGGATTCACAGTGAGAATTACGCCCTCAAGGTCGGCATCCATCCCGCCGACCTGATCCCCCAGAACATCGCCAATTTCCGCCGGCAGCTGGAGCGGATCGGAGGCATGTTCGACTGGCGGCATGCGCTCAGCACCACCGATCCGGCTTACTACAAGTGGACCCAGTGGATCTTCCTGCAGCTCTTCAAGGCCGGCATGGCCTACAAGAAGAAGGCTGCGGTCAACTGGTGTCCGACCGACAAGACGGTGCTGGCCAACGAGCAGGTCGAGGGCGGGCTGTGCGAACGCTGCGGGACGCCGGTCGAGCAGCGCTTCCTGGAGCAGTGGTTCTTCCGGATCACCGACTACGCCGGCCGGCTGCTCGAGAACCTCGATCGCATTGATTGGTCCGACACAACCCGCACCGCCCAGCGGAACTGGATCGGGAAGAGCGAAGGCGCGGAGATCGGGTTCGACGTCTCGGGCGGCTCGCCAGGGCGCGCCGCCCAGTCGATCACGGTTTTCACCACGCGCCCGGATACGCTCTTCGGGGCCACCTTTCTGGTGCTCGCGCCGGAACACCCTCTAGTTGCAAGCCTGACCGCCCCGAGCAGGAAGGCGGAGGTCGGGGCGTATGTGCAGGCGGCGGCGGCCAAGGATCTCGTCTCCCGCAAAGTCGGAGAGAAAGAGAAGACCGGCGTCCCCCTCGGCAGCGCGGCGATCAATCCTGTGACCGGAAAGCCGGTCCCGATCTGGATCGCCGATTACGTGCTCATGGAATACGGGACCGGCGCCATCATGGCGGTGCCCGGACACGATGAACGGGACTTCGCCTTCGCCAAGCGCTACGGCCTGGAGATCGTCCGGGTGCTTGCCGGCCAGAACCAGACGGCGGCCACGCCCCTGAGTGCGGCCGAGACGGAGACGGAGGGATACCAGCTGGTCAACTCAGGGCGGTTCGACGGCATGCCCGCGGAGTCGGCCAAGCGCGCCATTACTGAGGAGTTGGCGCGCACCGGGCACGGCCGTGCTGTGGTGCAGTACCGCCTGCACGACTGGTGCATCAGCCGGCAGCGATACTGGGGCCCACCGATCCCGATCATCTACTGTGATGCCTGCGGGCCGGTGCCGGTCCCCGAAAAGGACCTTCCGGTGCTCCTGCCCCGCATCGAGGATTTCCGGCCTGACGATTCCGGCGTTTCGCCGCTGGCCCGTCATGAGGAGTGGTACTACGTGCCCTGCCCCTCCTGCGGGAAGCGGGCGCGCCGCGAGACCGACGTCTCCGACACCTTCCTCGATTCGGCCTGGTACTACTTGCGGTACCCCAGCACGGAATTTGACGACCGGCCGTTCGATCCGGTGCGGACCCGCACCTGGTGCCCGGTTACGACCTATATCGGCGGCAACGAGCACGCGGTGCTGCACCTGCTCTACTCCCGCTTCCTCGCGATGGCACTCAAGGACCTGGGGCACGTCCAGTTCGAGGAGCCGTTCACCCGCTTCCGGGCACATGGGCTGATCGTGAAAGACGGTGCGAAGATGTCGAAGTCGCGGGGCAACGTGGTCATCCCCGACGACTATATCGCCCAGTGGGGCGCCGACACCTTCCGCATGTACCTGATGTTCCTCGGCCCATTGCAGGAAGGGGGCGATTTCCGCGACGCCGGTATCAACGGGCCCCGCCGTTTTCTCGACCGGGTCTGGAATCTCGTCCTGGAGGCCGAGGATGGCGGAGGCGAGCTGCGGAAGGACCTGGTGGTCCGCTGGCACGCCACCAAGAAAAAGGCGGCCGAGGATATCGAGGCGCTGCACTACAACACCGCGATTGCCGCGCTGATGGAGCTGGTCAACCACATGAAGGAGGCCGGGAGCCGCGACCGCCAGATCGTGCGCGACTTGGTCGTCATGCTCGCGCCCTTCGCGCCGCACTTCGCCGAAGAGTGCTGGGAGCGGCTGGGGGGAGCGGGCAGCGTGTTCGATGCCGGCTGGCCGTCCTGGGATGAAAAGCTCACCGTCGCCGATGAGATCGAGCTTCCGGTGCAGGTGAGCGGCAAGACCCGCGGCAAGGTCATGGTGCCCAACGGAGCTCCGCAGGAGCTGGTCCTCGAGCGCGCCTTGGCCGACCCCACGGTGCAGCGGTTCGTCGCGGGAAAGGAAGTGCGGAAGGTGATCCACGTCCCGAACCGCCTCCTCAATATCGTGGTAGGCGGATGATGGCACGCTGAAGC
>DASPUE010000274.1:0-3340 GCA_035623055.1 Gemmatimonadales bacterium | reverse complement strand
ACCCTCGTCTGCGACGCCCTGCGCTGGAACTCGTCGGCATTGCCGTGATGCTGACCCTTTCTGGCGCCGCGCTCCACGGCCAGGCTCGCGATCCATCGGCACTGAGCTCCGGCTGGGTGCGGGAATCGTGGTCCATCGCCGACGGCCTCCCGGTCAATTCCATCAACAGTCTCCTGCAAAGCCGGACCGGCTACCTCTGGGCCGCCACCTTCGATGGCCTGGTCCGGTTCGATGGGGTGCGCTTCACGGTCTACAACTCCGCCAACTCGCCCGGACTTCCCAGCGATCGGATCATGACGCTGGTTGAGACCCCGGACAGCGCGCTCTGGATGAACACCGAGCAGCTGTACCTGGTGAGGTTCGTGCGAGGGCACTTCACCCACATCGACGAGAGCCGGGGGCTGGTGGGCGGCGTCCGCACGATTTACGTGGACCCCTCGGGAGAGCTCTTCATCGGCACCGAACATGGACTCGGCCGAATGGAGGGGGACCGATTCGTCGCGCTGGCGCCGGATGTGATCCGGGGAAGGGTGCTGAGCATTGTCCGCCGGCGGGACGGCAGCCTCTGGGTCGCCACGGAGACCGACGGTGTCTTCCGGATTGTGGACGGTAGTGCCCAACGGGTACCGGTCGCTCCCGGATTCGGAGCGGATTCGGCATTCAGCGTGTACGAGGATCCAGACGAGCGCCTGTGGATCGGTGCCTCCCGAGGGGTCTGGGAAATCCCCAAGGGCTCACTCACGGGACTCCCCACGGCAGGCCCGCATCCCGGCGGCGTCACGCGGTTCGTCTACCTCCCGGCCACAGGGGCGGTCCTGGGTTACAGCCTTGCGGGTGTATTCCGGTTTGACCCCGACCATCGCGTCGTAGCCATTGACGCCCGCACCCACCAGTTCACCCTGGCGGCGCCGCTCCATGTACAGGGCAACGACAGTGTCTGGCACGCGATCGACCGCGACCTGGTGCTCAATGGTCGCAGAGTCTACACCCTGGACCCGGGCTCTGAGCGAACCACTGGGCGGATCACCGACCTGCTCTTTGATCGGGAAGGCGGGATATGGCTCGCCACCGATGGGATGGGTCTCCACCGGCTCCGGCGCAGCCTATTCACCGCCTATAGCGCTTCCGAAGGGCTCGGCGCCCGCAACGCCTACGTCGTCGCTCGCGACACGACCGATGCGCTTTGGATCGGCAGCCTGCTTCAGGGGCTGAGCCGGATTTCGCCTGATCGGCGCACCATACAGAACTTCACGCCGACACTGGACAACCGCCATGCCCAGACCACGTCGATACTCGAGGACGGGAGCAGGGTTCTGATCGCTTCGCCACATGATGTGAGGTCGTGCACGGTAGTGGGGATGCACTGCACCAGCGCGGCGGCGCCGTATTTTTCCTGGCCTGGGGTGTATGCACTCTACCGGACGAAGGACGGCCGGGTGCTTGCGGGCACCAAAACCCAGGTCGTCGAACGCCGGGATGGAGGCTGGGCCCCGATGACCGAATGGCCCGGGCGAGCGCCGGCGCGCGCCTTTGCCGAGACTCCCGATGGCGCCCTGTGGGTGGGCACCAATGGTGGCGGCGTGGTGCGCTGCCTCGCGGGACAGTGTCGCACCCTCACCACCAGCGAAGGCCTCCCGACTGATATCATCCGATCACTCTATGTCGATGCGGACGGCTGGCTCTGGATCGGTACGGAAGGGCGGGGGCTCGCCCGGCTGGACCCCCGCCGGTGGCCCGCCGCGGATCAGCAGTACGTCCCAGTGATCACTTCCTACGCAACCAGCGACGGCCTGTACGATCCGGTCGTGCACGTGATTCTCGAGGATGGCGCCGGCCGGCTCTGGATGAACAGCAACCGCGGCATCTTCTGGGTGCGGCGAGACGAACTCAACGCCTTTGCGGATCACCGTATCACCCGGATCCACTCCACGGCCTACACCGAACGTGACGGCCTCCGGAACCGGGAAGGCAACGGCGGTTTTCAGCCGGCCGGGGCCAAGACCAGCGACGGACGACTCTGGTTTCCGACGCAGGATGGCATCGTCGGCGTGGATCCTTCCCGGGTGACCCAGGGTCGCGAGCCGCCTCCGGTGACCGTGGAGCAGATCACCAGTCACGGGCGGGTGCTGGAGGCGGACACCAGCCAGGTCACCGTCAGTCCGGCCGAGCGTGACCTGGAGATCACGTATACCGCGCTCACTTTCGTCGAGCCCGGTAACGTACGGTTTCGCTATCGGCTCGATCCCTACGATGCGAACTGGGTGGATGCCGGCAACCGGCGCACCGCGTTCTATACCCGGGTTCCGCCGGGCCACTACACCTTCCGGGTGGCGGCCAGTCAGGATGGGGATCGCTGGACTCCGGCTGTGGCTACTCTCCAGCTCAGCGTTGCCCCATTGTTCCGGGAGACCGTGATAGCCAAGCTCCTGCTCGGGCTCGCCATCGTGCTGCTCGGCGCCCTGGCCTATCAGTGGCGAGTGCGGAGCCTGCGGGAGCGCGAAGGGGAGCTGACCGCCCTGGTCGAGACCCGCACCGCCGCGCTCCAGCGGAATGAAAAGCAGCTCGCCACCCAGAACGCCAAGCTGGAGCAGCTGAACCAGATGCGGTCCCGGCTGTTTGCCAACCTGAGCCACGAGTTCCGGACCCCGCTCACCCTGATCTTGGGACCGCTCAAGAGTCTGCTCGATGGACGCCATGGGGCGTTGAGTCCGGAGGCACGGGAACAGGGCGACCTGATGCTGCGCAACACCCAGCGGCTGCTCCGCCTGATCAACCAGATTCTCGACCTGGCCCGGCTCCAGGCCGGAAGCGTCACCATCAACCGGCAGCCACTGGAGCTGGTCGGCTTCGTCCGCTCGGCGACCCAGGCCTTTGCGCCTCTGGCGGAGCGCAACGGCATCACGCTCATCTTCCGCAGTGCGCTCCGGGGTCTCGCGGTCCGGGCCGATGCCGAACAGCTCGAGAAGGTGCTCCTCAACCTGCTGTCCAACTCGGTGAAGTTCACCGAGAGCGGCGGGATCATCGATGTGTCCGTAGGCCAGGAGAGCGGTTCCGCGACGGTCAACGTGCGCGATTCCGGCGTCGGCATTTCAGCAGCAGACCTGCCCCACGTCTTCGAGCGATTCTACCAGGCCGACAGCACAGCCACTCGGCGTTACGAAGGAACCGGGATCGGCTTGGCGCTGGTGAAGGAGCTGGTGGAGCTGCACGGGGGTGAAATCGGCGTCGTGAGCACCCCGGGCCAAGGCACCACGTTTACGGTGCGGCTCCCGCTGGATGTCGCCGGAATCGACCCGACGGGGCCCGCTCGATCGACGGGGCCCTCCCCGGAGCTCAGCGA
>DASPUE010000273.1:0-12660 GCA_035623055.1 Gemmatimonadales bacterium | reverse complement strand
GGCGTGGCACTCGATCGCGCGCAGCCGCTCGTCGTCGATGCGGCCGGCCGCGTGCTCGCCGACGGCCTCGAAAACGCTGACGATCGTCAGGTCCTTGCCGTCGAGCCGGCCGGGTTTGATGGTCCCGCCGTAGACGAAGATCGACGGGACATTCATCCGGGCCATGGCCATGAGGGCCCCGGGCATGTTCTTGTCGCAGCCGCCGATCGCGATCACACCGTCCATGCTTTCCGCGCTCACCGCCGTTTCGATGGAATCCGCGATCACCTCTCGGGAGACCAGCGAAAACTTCATTCCCTCAGTCCCCATGGAGATGCCGTCGCTCACCGTGACGGTGCCGAAGAGCTGCGGCATGCCGCCGGCGTCACGGATGGCCGACTCGGCGCGCCGGGCGAGCAGGTCGAGTCCGGCGTTGCATGGCGTGATCGTGCTGAAGCCGTTGGCGACTCCGACGATCGGCTTCTCGAAGTCCCCTTCGCCGAAGCCCACGGCGCGGAGCATGGCGCGGTTGGGGGCGCGTTGAACGCCCTGGGTGACGAGCCGGCTGCGCAGGTTATGGGGCATGGAGGTGGGGTGATCGTGAGCGGTCGGGCGGTGCGTGATTGTGCTGGAAGCTAGCCGCCCGGCAGTGAGAGACAAGAAAGCCGGCCGGTGCGCGAGCGCTCCCGGGCTGCGTGGCGGCCGCGCCTCGCAGTGCCGCACTCGAGGGATGCCTTGCCTCGAGGGGGTGAGCACTCTCGACCGCTTGCCGTTGGGCTCGGTCGAGGCTGCGCCGGGACAGGCCGAAAAGGGATATTAATAATCGTATATAGGGAACGGCATTTTCGGTCAAAATTCATCTGCATGATGCCGATTTATTCAGCTTAACTGCCGAGTAAATGGCAGCAGAATAGCACAATTTGCATAATTTCATTGACACCTATGGTACCTATCCCCATATTGTCTGAGCGCTGCGCCGCGCGGGGTCCTGCGGTGGCCAGCGCAGCGACTCCACCGAACGGCGTACATCCCGGTTCTGCCCGGTCACCACCAGGCGACCGAGACAACCTGTTTCTGGCAGTTCTCTGTTCCCCCTTCATAAAAGGAGTCGCCCGACTATGCTCGCCGCACTTGGCCACATCGGATCCCGATTGCGAAAGAACTGGCAAGATCCCTTGCTGCGACGAAACGTCGGGCTCCTGGTTCTCGGCAAGATGATTGGTCTGGGGATTGTCCTGACCCTGATGACGCGCTGGTTCCTGCCGAACCTTCTGGTGGCCCAGGCGGCCGACTCGACCGCCGCATCGGCGAGCGCCGCGGCTCCCGCGCCGGTACCGGATCACATCAATGCCATCAATACCGTGTGGACCCTGATCGCTGCGTTCCTGGTGTTCTGCATGCAGGTCGGGTTCGTGATGCTGGAGGCAGGGTTCGCGCGCTCGCGCGAATCGGTAAACATCCTGGTCGAGGGCATCGCCGACACCTGCATCTGCGGCGTGACCTTCTGGCTCTGGGGCTTTGCGTTCATGTTCGAGCCCGGGACGCCCTGGATCGGCACCACCGGTTTCGCGCTGCAGGGCCTGGCGGCGACCTACGGGACGACCGGCGTTCCGCTGCTCGCCTTCTGGGTGTTCCAGTTCGCCTTCGCGGATACCTGCTCGACGATCACTTCCGGTGCCATGATCGGGCGCTGCGGGTTCGTCGGCGACCTGCTCTACAGCGTGGGCGTGACCGGATTCATCTACCCCATCATCGGGCACTGGGCCTGGGGACCGGATGGCTGGCTGGCGACGATGGGCCCGATCTCCTTCCATGATTTTGCCGGCTCGACGGTGGTCCACACGATCGGTGGCGCGATCTCCCTGGCTGGGGCCATCGCGTTGGGCCCGCGGTTGGGGCGGATCTTCAAGCGGGATGGCGGGGGTCCCATGCCGGCGCACGATCTCATCATCGGCGCTGCCGGCGGTCTGATCCTGTGGTTCGGCTGGTACGGTTTCAACCCGGGCAGCACCCTTTCAGCGATGGATATGCAAGGGATCGGAAGAGTCTCCTTCAATACCACCATGGCTGCCTGCTCCGCCGGGCTCACCTCGTTGTTCTACAGTTATTTCCGGACCCGGAAATGGGATCTGGCCCTGACGGTGAATGGATTCCTGGCCGGATTGGTCGCCATCACCTGTCCCTGCTATTGGGTGTCACCGACGGGAGCGTTCTTCATCGGCATCGTCGCCGGCATGGTGGTGGTCTGGGCAATCGACGCGCTGGAATACCTGCGAATTGATGATCCTATCGGGGCGGTCCCGGTGCACATGATCGCCGGCATCTGGGGCACCCTGTCACTGGGTCTCTTCGCTGCCGGGAAGTACGGAGCGCCAACACCGACGGGAGAGGACGTCTCGACGGTGCTGACCGGGCTGTTTTATGGTGGCGGTCTCGGCGTCCTCAAGGCGCAGTTCATCGGTAGCGCGACCATCACCCTGGCGACCTTTGTGACGGCCATGGGGCTGATGTACCTGGTGAAGGCGACCGGCACCCTGCGGGTCAGCGCTCCGGGAGAACTCGAGGGGCTGGACCTGCACGAGCATGGCTCATCGGCCTATCCCGAGTACATGATTCACGGGAGCGACAGCGTGATCCTCTCGACGGTCGAAGCGGCACCGCCACGCAAGAAGGGCAAAGTGGCCTGACGCAACGCGGCTCGAAGGCAGGCGATCGGGTGGGATCCTCGCGAGGGGATTCCACCCGATTTCATTGTGTCCCGGATCTGGGCCAGGACGTGCCAATGTCCTTGGGTGGACTGGGATCGCTGAATGAGCTGGAGGCCGGGAGACGACGTGCGGGGGAATGCAAAGGCGGGCCAGAGAGTTTCTCTCCAGCCCGCCTGGAAACTGCGCCTCTAGCAGCGGTACCCGCCCAGGTGGCTAGCGGCCGGCGTGCTCCAGCGCATGACGCTGCACTTCATCCGCCGTGATGGGAGTCAGGGCGGCGTTGTCGCGCTCGCCGGTGCGGATCCGGATGACCTGGTCGATGGACTGGACGAAGATCTTGCCGTCTCCCACCTCGCCGGTGCGGGCGGCATCCAGAATGGCCTTGATCGTGGGCTCCACAAAGGGTTCGGAGCAGACCATTTCGATCTTGACCTTCTCGCGGAACTCGAGGATCACATTGCTCCCGCGTCGGACGGTCACGATGTCCCGCTCTCCTCCATGTCCGCTCACCCGGCTGATGGTCATCCCGGTCACACCCGCGCGAAACAGGGCCTCTTTGACGCCGGGAAGCCGTTCGGGCCGAATGACACAGCTGATCAGTTTCATGGTCCAAGACCTCGCTCCAGGGGGAAGGCGACGGCCAGTTGGCCGCCGCCACGTCGCTACCGGCCAGGGGACGAGAGCCCACAGATACCGGGCGCCTGACGCCTTCGCTCAAGTGTTCTGGCCAGTCCGCGCCCCGGGGAGGGGGCGGCAGAACCCTCAAACGCTTGCGGCCAGACGACCGGCACCTGGGACTCTCGCGCCTCAGGCGTCGTAGTACAGGAAGAACTCGTACGGATGCGGCCGCAGATTCACCGGGGCGACATCCTTGGTCCGCTTCATCGACAGCCAGGTCTCCAGGACGTCCGGGGTGAACACATCTCCCTGCAGTAAGAAGGCGTGATCCTGTTCCAGCGCATTCAGCGCCTCACTGAGAGACCCGGGCACCATCTTGATGCTGGCCTTGCGATCGTCGTGCAGCTCGTAGAGGTCCTCGTCGATCGGCTTGGGCGGCTCCAGTTTCCGCTTGATACCGTCGAGCCCCGCCAGGAGCATCGCCGAAAACGCCAGGTAGGGATTGCACGAGGGATCCGGGGCGCGGAACTCGACCCGCCGGGCCTTGGGACTCGCCGAATAGGTCGGGATCCGACAGATGGCCGAGCGGTTCCGCTGCGAGTACATCAGGTTCACTGGCGCCTCGAACCCCGGGACCAGCCGCCGGTAGCTGTTGGTGGTCGGCGCACACAGCCCCAGCAGGGCAGGGGCGTGCGTGATCAGGCCGCCGATGTACCAGCGGGCGGTGTCAGACAGGAGGGCGTAGCCCTTCTCGTCGAAGAACAGGGGGGTGCTGTCCTTCCATAACGACTGGTGGACGTGCATCCCCGACCCGTTGTCGCCGAACAGCGGCTTCGGCATGAACGTCGCCGTCAGGCCGAGATTGTGGCAGACATTCTTGACGATGTACTTGTAGGTCAGCAGCCGGTCGGCGGTCTGCACCAGCGGGCCGAACCGGAAGTCAATCTCGGCCTGCCCCGCCGTCGCAACCTCGTGGTGCTGCACCTCGACCGGGACGCCGGCGGCGATGAGGGCGAGCATGATCTTCGATCGCACGTCCTGCAGCCGGTCTGCCGGTGGCACGGGGAAGTAGCCTTCCTTGTGCCGGGGACGGTGCCCGAGGTTCGGTGTCCCATTGGTGCCGGAGTTCCAGATGCCTTCATCGGACTCGATGTGGTAATACGCCTCGTGGGCGTTCTGATCAAAGCGTACCGAGTTGAAGATGAAGAACTCGGCCTCGGGGCCCCAGTAGGAGGTCGTCGCGATGCCGGTGGTCTTGAGGTATTCCTCGGCCTTGAACGCGATGAAGCGGGGATCCCGGCTGTAGGGCTCCAGCGTGATCGGGTCGTAGATGTCACAGGTGATGGAGAGTGTCGGGACGCTCAGCACCGGGTCGACGAAGGCGGTCGACAGGTCCGGCATCAACAGCATGTCGGATTCGTTGATCGCCTGAAACCCGCGGATCGAGGAGCCGTCAAACCCCAGGCCCTCCCGAACCATGTCTTCATCCAGCGTGGCCGCGGGAATCGAGAAGTGCTGCCAGGTGCCCGGCAGGTCGCAGAACTTCACATCGACAACCTGGATGCCCTTCTCCTTGATGAGATCCAGGACTCTTTTGAGATCGCCCCCCGTGCGGGGACGGGCTGCGCGTGGCTTGGTGGTGGCGGTCATGTGTGATTCCTCCCCGTGAATTGAGATCGGACTGGCATGCGACCCGGCGAGGACCGGGCGGGAACTCGGCAATCCCGTGCCGGCGCCCGCGCGACCCTCACCGTCGATTCTGTTTGCGCAACTTCCTTGGACCCGCGTCGTGCCTTCCTGCCCTGCTCCCCGAACCGCCAAAGGTCCTGCTGCCCCAGCCAGCACCGAATTGGTGGCCGCGACCCCGATGCGTAGGTCGGTCCCGGCCGACCGCGTGGCCGGGATTGAAGCCGAACCGTCTGCACCTCCCAGCGGAGGCCCCGATACAAATCGGGGCCAGCGATGGACGACAGTATATGGGCCGGGACCAACCGTGTCAAGCAATTTCTGCAAAATATGCAAAAAAACATGGACGCCAGAGTAGTTCAGGTGCGTCAGTCTGTTTTACCGCATCAAGAAAATGCAAAAACCGCACGAATCATACGTGCGGTTTCATCGATAACGTCCCCGAGGCCGACCGGTTGGCAGGCCCTCAACCTGCTGCCAAGAAACGACTTGGCTAGATCCCTTGGTCCTTGAGCCCCTCCTCGTTCCGGTCCCAGCTGTATTCCATATATGCAGCGGTCTCTGCGGCGAGCTCGTCGCCGAGGAGGCGCGCCACAACATGGAGGGACATATCGATCCCCGCGGACACCCCCGCGGCAACCACGACTCGCCCGTTGTCGAGGAAGCGCTCTCCTGGTCGGACCCGGGCCCGGGGCGCCACCTCCCGGAGCAGGTCGAGGGCCCCGTGGTGGGTGGTCGCTTGGAGGTCGTCGAGCAGGCCTGCCTTGCCGAGTATCAGCGCTCCGGTGCAGACCGAAAGGATGAGCTCGGCCCGACGGGCGGTCCGGCGAACCCAGTCGAGGATGGTGACGTTGTTCATCTCGCGTCGGGTGCCCATGCCGCCTGGCACGATCAGGATCTCTGCCGCGGGCGCGTCGGCGAGGGAGAAGTGGGGCAGGAGCCGGAACCCGTTCCGGAGCGTGACTGGTGCACTGGTGGGGGCGACGATCGAGACGGCGAACGGCTCCAGCCCGTGCCGCCGGCCCGCGACCGAGAACACCTCGTACGGGCCCGCGACGTCCAGCACCTCCGCATCGTCGAACACCAGCATCGACACCCGTCGGGGCGCGGCGCTCATCAGCGCTCCGCCTCCACCGGGGGCTGCTGGTCGAGCCATTCGAGCTGGGATTCGATTTCCTGGTCCAGGGTCTTGCGGATCTCGTTCAGGCGGAGGGCGTGGGCCTCGAGCGCTCGCTGCACCGGCGTCTCAGGGACCCATCGCGGCACCGGCTTGGGTTGTCCCTGATCATCGATGGCGACGAACGTCATCACGCAGTGGCAGGCGCGTCGCTTGGTGGTGCTGCGGGGGCTGGACGCGTAGATGTCGATGGCCACATCCATGCTGGTGCGGCCGGTGCGGATGAGCTGGGCGCGGACCTCCACCAGTTCGCCGACATTGATCGGCTGCAGGAACCGGATCCCACCCACGTACGCGGTGACGCAGTAGTCGCCGGTCCACCCGGCCGCGCAGGTGTAGCCGGCCTGGTCGATCCATTTCATGACCGAGCCGCCGTGGACCTTGCCGCCAAAATTGACGTGCATCGGCTCCGCCAGAAAGCGAAGCGTGACGGACGCGAGTCGGGTCATGGTATGTCGCGGAGGAGGTGCCGCGAAACATAAGGGCGACTCGGCGGCGTCGCGACCGCACCGGCTCCCCCGAGGGCCCACCGAGGTCGGTCTGTCGCCCGGGGTGCGGCCGTCTAGATTCCGTCCATGCCCGAAACACTCTGCCCCACCTGCAAGACCCCCCTCCCGGGGAACGCGCTGTACTGCATCAACTGCGGCAGCCGGACGGGCACCGGTGACTCCCGGGCCGTGGACGCGGGCCCGGATATCCAGACCCGCCTGGCCAAGGCGCTTGGTCCCAAGTACGAAGTTCGCCGCCTGATCGGTGAAGGCGGATTCGCGCAGGTCTACGAGGTCTTCGACACCGACCTGCAGCGCCGCCTCGCGGTCAAGGTGCTCAAGCCGGACATCGCCTGGTCGGCGGGGATGCTCGACCGCTTCCGGCAGGAATGCCGCTCGATCGCCCGCCTCTCCCATCCCAACATCCTGGCAATTCACTTCGTGGGTGAAGGAGAAGGACTGATCTACTACGCGATGCCCTTTGTCGAAGGGGAATCCCTCTCGACCGTGCTCCGCCGGACGGGCGCGCTGTCGGTCGACCGGGCGCTGGGGATGATCCGTCCGCTGCTCGAGGCCCTCGCACACGCCCACAGTCAGGGGCTGATCCACCGGGACATCAAACCCGACAACATCATGCTCGAGACCAGCACGGGGCGGCCGCTGCTGGTGGACTTCGGGATCGCCAAGCGACTGGATGGGGAGGGTCACAAGACCCAGACGGGATTCGTGGTGGGGACCCCTCAGTACATGAGCCCGGAGCAGGCGCTAGGGCAGGGAGATGTGGACGCCCGGTCGGACATCTATGCGGTGGGGGCCGTGCTGTACCAGATGGTGACCGGGACGCCGCCCTTCGAAGGCGCCAGCTCGCAGGAGATCGTGGGCAAGCACCTGAGCGAGCCGGCCCCGATCGCGACGGCCAAGAATGCCCGGATCCCGATGTGGCTCTCGGACATCATCGTGCGATGCCTGGCCAAGCGCCCTGCCGAGCGATTCCAGTCGGCGGCGATGCTGCTCGACGCCCTGAACGCCGGACGGCAGTCCGGCTCGCAGGATCCGGTGAGTGCGGAGCGGGTGGCCCGCAAACTTCAGACCGATGAGGCGACGGTCGTGCTGCCCAGCGCGGAGCGGCCACGGGCATCCACCAAGGCTCCGGTTGGACAGGGCGGCTCGCAAGCCGCGGCGGGGAAGCCCGCTCCTTCCAGGGCGCGGAAGCACGTGCCCATGGTTCTCTTTCTGGGGCTCGCCGCGGCGGCGGGGGCGTGGCTCCTCCTTGGGAAGCCGCCGGTGCTCGTGGTGCAGAATCGCCTGGTCGAGCCGATCAAAGTTGTGCTCGGCGCGGAGACCTTCCAGGTGCCTCCCGGGAGCAGCAGCGAGCGGAAACTCAAGGGTAAGGGACCGCTGGTCGCGCAGTGGTACCTGGTGCGGCCAATCGGCCCCAACAACCAGCCGCTCGGTGTGGAGCTGCAAGGGAGCCTGTCGGACTCGGCTCCGGCGGGTCAGCTCACGTTCGAAGTTGGCGCCTCGAGCGGAGACAAACCGGTCTTCTCCCCGCTGATCAGCAATACCACCGACCAGCCGCTCGAGATCACCGTCAACGCCGGGACGGTCACTGCCACCCCGTGCCAATGCCGGGTGAACCCGGGCGCGACCCATGCCAGGATAGGGTACTACCCGCTGTTCCTGAACAGCTCCGTTCAAGCCTCCACCCCTTCGGGGGCTACCGCGACCTTTCGGGACCTGGGTCCCCAGGTGGACCGCACGGCCGGCACCGTCGGTCTCCGGTTCGAGGCGAAAGACTTCCCCAAGTAGGGCTGGTCAGTTCAGTCCTTCCGCTTTGAGCGCCGCGAGGTGACAGGCGGCGTTATTCCCCACCTGGCAGGCCTTCCGATAATAGGCGACGGCGAGCCGTACACTGTGAGCGACCCCGCGGCCGTCCTCGTACATCCGCGCCAGCCGAACACAGCTATTGGCTTCCGCCAGATCGCAACCCTGCTGGTACAATCCCGCGGCCCGAGTCAGATCCTGCGCGACATCGATACCTCGCTCGAATCGATCGCCGAGGCGGAAGCAGGCCTGCGCGTAGCTGTCGTCACAGGCACGTCCAGCGTAGCTGGTCGCGAGTCCGATATTGGCGGAGACCCCGCTGCCTCGCTCATAGGCCAGCGAGGCCTGATCGCAGCCTCCGCCGTCCCCTGCGTCGCAGGCGCGGCGGAAGAGGGCGACAGCGCGTTGCTCGTCGGGATTTTGATACAGGCCCTCGAGCAGCCACCGGCCCAGCTGGGTGCACCCTTCTGGAGCCCCGTTGTCGCAGCCGCGGAGAGAGAGCAGCTCTGCCCGGCGGATATCGGTGCTCACACCGATCCCCTGCGCGTAGTAGCGGGCCAGGCTGACGCAAGCGGCCGCCGATCCACCGTCGCAGTCGGCGGTGAGCGACTGGGCGTCCTCCTGGGCACTGAGATTGGCCGCCATGGTGAGGGCCAGCAGCGCGAAGCGGACCGGTTTCATTCGCGATCGCTCCGCTTGAGCTTGAGCGTGCGGGCGGGGGTTACGGCGTCGAAGCCGTAGCGCTCGCGCACCTGATCCACCGCCGAGGTGAGTTCCCGAAGCCGGGTGCGCTCCGGCGATTCGAACAGGTCAGCCGTGGTGCTCTGCGCGAGGTTGGTCGCCGCGACGCCGATCAATCGCACTCCCTGGCGACGGTGCCGCGCTTCGGCAAAAGCGGCCTGGAAGAGCGCTCGGGCCGGCGCGAGCAGTTCGGCGTCCAGATCGGTGGCCGCTTCGAGGGTGCGGCGGCGCGTCACGGTGTGGAAGTCTCCGTGGCGGAGCTTGAGGACGACTGTCCTGGCCACCAGACCCGAATCTCGCAGGTCGGCCGCGACCAGGCCCACGAAGCGGGTCATCAGGGTGTCGAGGTACTCCGGGTCGGTGCTGTCGCGTGCCAGGGTGGTCTCGCGGCTCACCGAGCGCGCGATCCGGCCCGCATGGATCGCGGCGGAGCCGTGACCGTGGGCGCGCCACTTGAGCTCGCGGGCATAGTCGCCTACCAGGCGAGCCAGCGCCGGCTCGTCGAGCTGCTGGATCTGGATGACTTCGGTGAGACCGAGCTTGCCCAGCTTCTCCGCGGTGCGCGGCCCGATCCCCGGCAGATCGCGGAGCCGCAGGCCCGCCACGAATCCTTCCTCCCAGCCGGCCCGCACCTCGCAGATGCCCCGCGGCTTGGCGTAGTCCGAGGCGAGCTTGGCGATCATGCGGTTGGATCCGATACCGATGCTGCTATCGAGGCCCGTCTCCCGCTTGACCTCCGCGCGGAGGCCTTCGGCGACTGGGAGCAGGGAGACCGGGTGCAGCCGGTCGGTCCCGGTGAAGTCGAGATATCCCTCGTCAAGGGACGCCATCAGGACGGTTGGTGAATACCGGCCTAACACGTCGCGCACCGTGCGGGACGCATCCCGGTAGTGCGGAAAGCTGCCGCGAAAAAACGTGGCATCGGGGCAGAGGCGTGCCGCCTGGGCGATGGGCATTCCGGAGTGGATCCCGAATGCGCGGGCGGCGTACGAGGCCGACTGGACCACCCCGCGGGATTCCCGCCGGCCACCCACCACAAGCAGTTCGACCTCCCGCAGCTCCGGGAAGCGCTGGCGGCAGACCTCGACGAAGAAGGCGTCGAGATCGATGTGGAGGACTCGGCTCGACATGCCTGAAAGCTAGCCGCGCGAGCGCGGTCGATATAGCCTTCAGCATTCGATCACTGTCATCCGGGGAGGCTGGAGCCATGCCGGTCACGCTGGACGGCGCACGTTGGGACGATCGTCCGGGCCCGGCGGCCTGAATGCGGGCCGCCTTTCTCGGCCTGGGCGCCATCGGAAGGCCAATGGCTGCGCACCTGGCGCGAGCGCACGATCTGACGGTATGGAATCGCTCCCGCCCCCGGGCGGAGGAGTTCGCCCGCGGCAACCGGGCGACGGTTGCTGCCACACCCCGGGAGGCCGTCACTGGCGCCGAAGTCGTTCTCACCTGTCTCCCCACATCCGCCGAGGTCGAAGCGCTGCTCGAAGGCGCGGATGGGATTCTGCCGGCGCTGACCTCCGGCACGCTCTTTCTCGATTGCACATCGGGCGACCCGGAGAGTGCCGCCCGGATTGCGCGCCGCCTCAGGGCCGTGGGAGTTGCGTTCGCCGATTGCCCGGTCAGTGGAGGCACCAATGGGGCGGAGGCGGGGGCGTTGACGGTGATGGTGGGCGCCGACCCCGCCACTTTCGCGCGGGCCCAACCGGTGCTCGCCTGTTTCGGCAAGCGGATCGAGCACCTCGGGCCGGTCGGATCGGGATCGGCGCTCAAGGCCATCAACAACGCGCTGCTGGCCGCCAACATCCTGGCGTTTGGCGAAGGCTTTGCCGGCCTTGCCAAAGCGGGGATTCCCGTCCGTCAGGCGCTCGATGTCCTGAACGCCTCTTCGGGGCGATCGTTCGTGACCGAAGGCCTGGTGCCCGAGCGCGTCCTGACGGGCGCCTTCCCCAACACCTTTCGCCTTGCCCTGCTCGAGAAGGACGTGCGGATAGCAGTCCGCTTCCTGGAGAGTCAGGGTGTCGCTTCACCCCTGCTCCATCTGGTTGCCGAGAGCTTCCGTGCGGCCCGGTCGGCGCTCGGGGAGGATGCGGACTACCTGGAAGCGGTCCGGCTTCATGAGCGTCAGGCAGGAGTTGAGATCAGGGCATGATGACTGACTGGGCCTCTACCAACCGTCTGCCGGTGCGGGTGACCCTCGCCGAGGGCCTCGTGATTCTCGGTGACGTGCACCTGCAGCCGCGGGTGGCATGGCGGGACGGCCCTGAGACGCCGCTGGAACTGCTCAACCGGGAGGAAGGCTTCTTCCCGATGTCGCTGCCTCATGGTGAAGTCGTGTTTGTCGCCAGGGATCAGGTCGCGGTCCTGGCCTATGGGGAGGTCGTCTCGTTCGACGATCCCGAGCGGAAGCTGGCAGCCCGCATGATTCCGCTCGAGGTCATGCTGGTCGGCGGCGTGGAACACCGCGGTGTCGCGGTCAGCGAACTTCCGCCTACCAAGGCGCGAGCGCTGGATTTTCTCAACGCCCCCGATCGATTCTTCCGGCTGCTCACCGACGAAGGCACCCTCTGTCTCAACCGGCGGTTCGTTCGGGCCGCCCGACCCCTGACCTGATTCCCAACGTGGCTCAACTCGACCGCTTCATTCAGGCGATCCAGCAACACAAGGCCCAGGGTCTGGTGCTCGCCCCCGGCAAGCAGGCGAGTCTCCTCTTCGACGGGGCGCCCCGTCCGATCACGCGGGATGCGCTCTCCGGTGCCCAGATCGTTCCGCTGGTCCGGGAGATCGCCCCGCTGGCCGAGCACGAGCGGCTGGAGGGTCTGCTCCCCGTCACGTTCCTCTATGACTCACCCAGCGGCCCGGTCTCGGTGGAGTTCATCCCCGAAGCCGACGGCCCCCGGGTCCTGATCCGTGCGGCGGCTACGGCTGAAGCCACACCGCCCGCTGCCGCGGCACCTCCCGCCGCGGCTCGTCCCTCGCTTGCCAGCGCGAGCCCGGGTCCGGCCCGGGCGATGATGGATCAACTGCTCCGCCTCACGGTAGACAGTGGGGCGTCCGACCTGCATCTGCGCTCGGGGGAGCAGCCGATCCTGCGCCGGGACGGAGAACTGGTGCGGCAGGAAGGCCAGGCGCTCGACGTGGAGCTACTGGACCAGATGCTGGTAAGCGTTATGCCCACCCGCGATCAGTCCACGTACCGCGAGACGGGGGACGTCGACTGGGCGTATGACGTACCCGGGCTCGCACGGTTCCGGGCCAACGCCGCCCAGGAACGCCGCGGCCCGATGGGGGTGTTCCGGGTCATCTCTTCGAAGATTCTCTCCGCGGAGGAGTTGGGGCTGTCGGCGGAGGTTCAGAAGCTGTGCATGCTGAATCGAGGGCTGGTGCTGGTGACGGGCCCGACCGGGTCCGGCAAGTCCACGACGCTGGCCGCGATGGT
>DASPUE010000272.1:0-4223 GCA_035623055.1 Gemmatimonadales bacterium | reverse complement strand
AATTGCCGCCGGGATAGGTGCGAATGGCGGCGTACGGCGCCATGGCCTCCGCCACAATCTCTACGAACCGGTTCACCGCCGCGCGGTCGTGGCTGGGCGATTCGCATTCCACCAGCCTGCGGATGAGCCGGATCATGGCCGCTTCGCGCCGGCGCACAAAGGAAAGCATCGAATCCATGCTGCTATAAAACCCGTGGCTGCTATAATAGCGACTTTCATGTCGATATTGGATATCAATGAGATACGAACCATCCTGCCGCATCGGTATCCGTTCCTGCTGGTGGACCGGGTGCTCGAGGTCCAGGGTACCCAGCGGATCGTGGGGCTCAAGAACGTGAGCATCAACGAGCCGTTCTTTCAGGGGCACTTTCCCGGGCACCCTATCATGCCGGGGGTCCTCATTGTGGAGGCCATGGCCCAGACCGGCGGCCTGCTGTTGATGGAGCAGGTGCCAGACCGAGAGAAGAAGGTGGTCTACTTCATGTCGCTCGATAACGTGAAGTTCCGCAAGCCCGTGCTCCCAGGCGACCAACTCCGCATGGAAGTCGAGATGCTGCAGTTTCGCGGCAAGATCGCCCGGATGCGGGGGACGGCGACCGTAAACGGTGAAGTGACCACCGAAGCCGAAATGATGGCTTGCGTGGTGGACCGGTGACCGTTCTGGTTCACCCCACCGCCGTTCTCGATCCGCACTGTCAGCTCGGCGAGGGGGTGGAGATCGGCCCCTACGCCGTCCTCGGCACCTCTGTCGAGGTCGGGGATGGTTGCAGGATCGGGCCTCATGCGGTGCTCGAACGCAACGTTCGGCTGGGCCGCGACGTGGTGATCGGACCGGGCGCCGTCGTGGGAGGGGCGCCGCAGGACCTGAAATACGGGGGGGAGGACACCTGGGTCGACATCGGCCCGGGCTCGGTCATTCGGGAACACAGTACCGTCAACCGGGCCACAGCGGCAACCGGCGTCACTCGCATCGGATCCGGGTGTTTCCTCATGACCTACGTGCACGTCGCTCACGACTGCCAGATCGGAGACGGCGTCACCATCGCCAACTCTACCCAGCTGTCTGGTCACGTCACTGTGGAAGAGCGGGCCACCCTGAGCGGCCTCATTGCCATCCATCAGTTCGTCACCATCGGCGCTCACGCCTTCGTCGGTGGCGCCTCGCGAGTCAATCAGGACATCCCCCCTTACCTCAAGGCAGTCGGCAACCCGGTAGAGCTCTTCGGCCTGAATACGGTCGGGCTGCAACGGGCCGGATTTTCCGGAGAGACCATTGCTGCCCTCAAGCGCGCCTATCGACAACTCTTCAATACGACGCTGCCGCGCCCGCAGGCAATCATCGAGGTGGAGCCCGAGGCGACCCGATTCCCCGAGGTTCGGCGCCTGCTTGAGTTCGTGACCTCGGCCCGGCGCGGAGTCCCGGCGTGAGCCGACCGGTTCCGGTAGGAGTGATTGGTGTCGGCGTCCTGGGCTGGCACCACGCACGACACCTTCAGGCGCTGCCAGACGCCAAGCTGGTCGGTGTATACGACATTCGGCCCGAGCGGGCCGCTCAGGTCGCCCAGTCGCTCGGCACCCGGGCCTGCCGGTCCCGGGAAGAGCTCCTGAGCCTCGCCCAAGCGGTGACCATCGCCGTACCGACTTCGGTTCACGCGGAGGTGGGCCTCGCGGCCTTGGAGGCGGGCCTACCGGTGCTCATGGAGAAACCGCTGGCCGCCGACCTCTCGGGCGCGGATGCGTTGGTGGAGACTGCCGACCGGAAGGGTGTCTTGCTTCAGGTCGGTCACATCGAACGATTCAACCGGGCGGTGCGCGCCGCGCTGGCCTATCTCGACCGTCCACTCTTCATCGAAGGGGAGCGGCTGGCCCCATTTCAGGCGCGGGGCACCGATGTGCCGGTCGTCCTCGACCTGATGATCCACGACCTCGACTTGATCCTGCATCTGGCGGGGGGCCCGGACCCCATAGATGTCCGCGCCAACGGGGCCGCCGTGTTGTCGGGCCTGCTGGATGTGGCGCATGCCCGAGTGGAGTTCGCCAACGGCCTGGTGGCAAGCGTCACCGCGTCCCGCATCTCCGAGCAGCGGGTTCGGCGGCTTCGGGTCTATCAGGAGGATGGGTATCTCTCGCTCGACCTGGCCACGGGGCGGGGGGAGTTCCTCAGGCTGCGACACCGCTGGGAGCCCGGAGAAGCCTGCGATCTCAGCGCGATCGTCGAGCGCATCCCGCTGGAAGCCGCGCCGGCAGACGCCCTGGGGCTGGAACTCGGCAGCTTCCTCAGAGCTGTGCGTGGGGAGCACGACGCCGTCGTCGCTGGCCGCGAAGGGCGTGCCGCTCTGGAACTGGCCCTGCAGGTGACTGATGCGATTGAGAACGCCTCGCTTCCCCTGCAACCGGACTCGTGAGCCTGGCACCGGCCAAGGTCCTGGTCTCTGCCGGGGAGCCCTCCGGCGATCTGCTCGGGGGGAACCTGATAGAGGCATTACATCGGCTCCGGCCCGATCTCCGATTCGAGGGATGCGGCGGCCCGCACATGGCCGCCGCGGGGCTCGAGATCCTGTTCGACATCTCCCGATTGGGCGCGATGGGCTTCCTGGAGGTCGCGCGTGCGGTCCCGCAGCACCTACGGTTGCAGCGGGAAATCGTGCGCCGGGCGGTCGCGGGACGGTACCCGCTCGCGGTTTTGATCGACTATCCCGGCTTCCACCTTCGCCTCGGCGAGGCACTGCGCAGAGGCGGCGTCCCGGTATTGCAGTACGTCGCTCCCCAACTCTGGGCTTGGCGGTCCCAGCGACTGCCGAAACTGGTTCGGGCCGTTGACCGCCTCGCGGTGGTTCTCCCGTTCGAGGAAGCCTGGTTTGCCGAGCGGGGAGTGGCGGCGACCTACGTCGGGCACCCGGCCCTGGATCATCGGTGGCCGACGGCCATGGAGGCGCGGGCTCGGCTCGGACTTCCACCGGAGGTTCCCGTCCTTGGTATGTTTCCCGGCAGCCGTGATGCCGAAATCGCCCGGAACTGGTCGCTGTTCCGCGACGTGGCAAGCCGGATATCTGCCGATGGATGCTGTCACAGCGTGATCGTCGCCGGCACCGCCGGTGGGTACTATCCGGATGCTACTGGGATGTCCGTGCATCGCGGGTCAAGCGACCTGGTGCTTGCCGCCTCGACGGCGGTACTCGTGAAGTCGGGAACGACGACCCTCGAAGCTGCCTTGGCGGGTGTGCCGATGGTGGTAGCGTACCGCACGGCGCGAACCACCTACGAGATCGCCCGACGCATGATGACCGTCCCCTGGATCAGTCTGGTCAACCTGATTCTGGCCGAGCCGCTGGTCCCGGAGTTCTGGCGGCTTCCGGTGAACGCGGTGGAGGTGGCGGAGCGAGTGCGGCGGCTTCTCGACCCCTCCAGTCCGGACGCCAGGGTTCAGCGTGATGGATTCCAGCGGCTGCGGGCGCGCCTAGGGCCCGCGGGGGTCTCGGAACGGGTCGCGGCGCTTGCCCTCGATCTCGGGCGATGTTGACCAGCGTCCGGCGGCGGGTGGCCGACCGGTTGGCCGCCCCGGCAGGACGGCTGTTGGCCGGTTCTTGGCGGGTCGAAATCATTGGAGAGGATCGTGGCTCGGCGCTCGCCGGCCAGGCATATGTCCTCTGCTGCTGGCACGATGTCCTCCTGCCAGTGATGTGGCATCACCGTCATCGCGGCATCGCCGCGATGATCAGCGAGGCGCGGGATGGCCAGTATCTCGCGCGGTTCGCCGAGTCATTGGGCTATGGACTGATTCGCGGCTCAAGCACCCGAGGGGCCGGTCGTGCCCTCCTCGGGGCGATCCGGACCCTGCAGTCGGGACTGCCCATTGGGGTAACACCTGATGGCCCCAGGGGGCCGCGCCGGGTCTTGAAGCCGGGGACAGTCGCCGCGGCGGCGCGCACCGGCGTTCTCGTTGTACCGGTCCATGCCGAAGCACGTCCCGGGTGGCGAGCGGCGTCGTGGGATCGTTTCCTGGTGCCGTTGCCGTGTGCCCAGGTGCGGTTGGCGTATGGGGAGCCAGTTTCCGTGGCGGCAGGCGAGGCTGCGGAAGCGACGGCGCTCAGCCGGCTGGCGCGCGAACTTGACGAAGCAGCGAGGTTGGCGGCATGGCCAGACGGCGCGGTGACGCTCACCGGGTAATTCGCTGGCTCTGGACCAGCCGGCGGATCGACGCGCGCCTGGCCCGCGCGGCACTG
>DASPUE010000271.1:0-2522 GCA_035623055.1 Gemmatimonadales bacterium | reverse complement strand
TGCCCAACCGCGCGGACGGTCCCGCCAGCCCTGAACGGCACGGTACACGCTTCGGCGGCGTGCGTGCTTCTGTTCAGAACCGTCCAGGGCCGTCCAAGGGCACTTATGACCAGGCACGACGGCCGCAGCTGATCCCGGTGGGCGGACGCAAGCGGCTCGTAACTGAGACCAACAAATGAGACCAGAAGCGCCCATCTGCCGACTGTCAAGATTGGCGTTCTCGCAGGTCAGTGGCGGTGGAGGTGGGATTTGAACCCACGGAAGGGTTGCCCCTTCACACGCTTTCGAGGCGTGCGCCCTCGGCCACTAGGCGACTCCACCGTCGCTGAGCCTACCCGACGCGCGCCAGGCAGATCGCTGGCCCGGCCAGATGGAGATGGCCAGGCCAGTGGCCTTCAGGCGCGGCGCTCGGCGAAGAACTCGCGGAGCAGGGCCCCGCACTCCTCGGCCAGGATTCCCCCCACCACTTCGGCCCGGTGGCTGAGCCTGCGGTCGCGCAGGACGTCCCAGAGTGAGCCCGCCGCACCCGCCTTCGGGTCGGCCGCCCCGTAGACGACCCGCCCGATGCGGGCCGCCACCACCGCCCCGGCACACATGGTGCACGGCTCAAGCGTGACGACCAGCGTGCACCCATCCAGGTGCCAGGATCCGAGGGCGCGCCCGGCCGCCCGGATGGCGACGATCTCGGCGTGCGCGGTGGGGTCGGCGTCCGCTTCCCGCTGGTTGTGCGCCCTGGCGATCACGGCGCCGGCCGGGTCGAGGATGACCGCTCCCACGGGCACCTCGCGGCGCGGCGAGCCGGGGACGGCCGCCTCGGCCAGCGCCTCCCGCATCGCGGGCTCGAAAGCCGCGTGGAACCCGGTGCTCACGCGGGCGAGGTTACCGCCCGAGCGCCTCGTCCAGGGCCCGGTCCAGGGCGTGGCCGAACCCGAGCTTGCGGGCGATGATGGCGAGCGCCTCGTCGGGGAACAGGTCCAGGTCGCCCGCGAGCATCCCCAGGTCCATCTCGTCAATGCCCAGGTCGGCGAAGATCGACAGATCGCCCGCGGGCAGCACCTGGTCGAGGTCCTCGTCCTCGGGCAGCTCGATCTCAAGATGCTCGAGGACCTGGCGGGCGAGCGGCCAGTCCACCGCCGCGGTCAGATCGGACAGGAACACCGACACCTGCCCGCCGATCACGCGCAGCGCCACGAAGAAGTCATCGCCGACCGCCGCCAGCCCGAACGTGCCGCCGATGCTGGGCTGCTGGCGCAGGGCCTGGATCAGCCCGGCGAGGTCCTCGGTGAGCGCCGTCGGCAGGACGTCCGCCTCCCAGGCGTCGTCCTCCTCGCGGTAGACGATGACGGCGACGTCATCGCTGCCGGTGTCCGTCATCGTCGCTCCATCGGTGGTGCCGCCAGGTAGGAATGGTGTCAGATGCGTCAGCGCCGTGTCCGCGATTCCCGGGCCGGCGCCGCGGGCACTTGCGCCCGAATCCCACCACCTCCAGCCCCATCCTCATCACTTATGGTAATCGATGTGACAGCCCGTTACCTATGTTAGGGTTCCAATTTGTCGCATATCGGCGCGGGAGAAGCATCTGGTCCCGCCGGGGAGGTACCGTGTCTTTGCTGCTCACGGCCGTTGGTGGAGAGATCACCCTAAGCTAAGCTGGGCTAACAGACCGGCATATCACATCCCGGGAGCATCATGAACATCAAGAAGGTACTCGGGTGGGCGACCGTCATCTTCCTTGCATGGTTCTTGATCACCAACCCGACGGGCGCGGCTCACGCGATGACCAACCTCCTGAACGCTCTCAAGGGGGTCGGGAACTCACTGGCCACATTCTTCACCTCACTCTGACCTGTGAGGTGCCGGGCATATGAGGCTTATCGCTCCGGGCGGGAGGACCCCGCCGCGTGAAGTCAACAAGTACCTGCTGCTCCACGAGCATCAGGTGATCACGGTACGTCAGCACCCAGCCGTGTTCTCGACACCGGTTGTGATCGCACTGGGCGGGCTTATCCTCACGGTCGTGCTGCAAGGCAGCATCCTGAAGGCCCAGAGCGGCCTCATGCTGATCATCTGGATCCTGTGGGGCATCCTCTTCCTGCGGGCCCTGTGGGCGGTCGTGACCTGGTCGGTTGACTACTTCGTCGTCACTTCGCAGCGGATGATCCTCACCTCCGGGCTGCTGACCCGCAAGGTGGCGATGATGCCGCTGAACAAGGTAACGGACATGAGCTTCCAGCGCTCCTTGGGGGGACGCCTGCTCGGGTACGGTGAGTTCATCATCGAGTCGGCGGGCCAGGACCAGGCGCTCCGGAACATCCCCTTCATCCCGTACCCCGAGCAGCTCTACCTCGAAGTGTGCAACCTGCTCTTCCCGGGCGAGGAACCCCCCAGCCCAGGCCCCGAAGCCCCGAGAGAGTGCCGCTACCCCGGCCCGCCGGTCGAGAACACGAACCCACCTCCTCTCGAGGACACGCCCAGGAACAGGCCGCTCGAAGACCCAGGCGACGACTGACCAGCCAGGCCAG
>DASPUE010000270.1:0-9978 GCA_035623055.1 Gemmatimonadales bacterium | reverse complement strand
GAAGACCGCCGCCGCCGGAGGCTCGACTGTACGCAGGACGAAAGGACTCAGGAGGCGAAGTCCTTCCATCACCCTGCCGCCGATACGGGGCTCCAGGGCGCTCAGATAGACACGGATGTCGGGCAGTTCAGGCATGGGGAGTGTGAAACCAACTTATGAAATGCCGCGATCTGGCGCGACCGTTCGTGGCGGCGCATTTTTATACTCTGTGAGATCCAGGCCCGGGAGTCCATGTCGTCGCTGAAGCCGATCGTACCCGAAACCAGCAATGTTCACGTCACGCGGTTCGAGCCGCTGGACCCGCCGCGCGCGGTGCTCGCCGAATTACCCATCACTCGGCGGGTCGCGGCGACGGTGCTCGAGGGACGGGATGCCGTTCGCCGGATTCTCTCGGGTGAGGATCGCCGACCGCTGATCGTGGTGGGCCCCTGCTCTATTCACGATCCGGTGGCGGCGCTTGAGTACGCCCGTCGGCTGGCGGCGCTCCGCGACGAGCTGGGCGATACGCTCTGCCTCCTGATGAGGGTGTATTTCGAGAAGCCGCGCACCACCGTGGGCTGGAAGGGGCTGATCAACGATCCCCATCTCGACGGCACGCGGGACATGATGCTCGGCCTCCGGGTCGCCCGGCGGCTTCTGCTCGATATCAACGAGCTGGGCCTCCCGGTGGCCACTGAGCTGCTCGGCCCGGTGGTGCCGCAGTATATCGCCGACCTGGTGGCCTGGACCGCCATCGGGGCCCGCACCGCCGAGTCCCAGACCCACCGGGAGATGGCGAGCGGCCTGTCCATGCCGGTCGGCTTCAAGAACACGACCGACGGCAACCTGCAGGTGGCGCTCGATGCCATGCAGGCGGCAGGCACCCCACACACCTTCCTCGGTATGGATGATGATGGGCGCGGGGCGGTGGTCCACACCACGGGGAACCCGGAGCGCCATCTGGTGCTGCGCGGCGGAGGCGGCCGGACCAACTACGATGCCGATTCGGTGGCGGAAGCCGCGGCGCTGTGCGCCGCCCGCGGGCTCCCCAGCCGCGTGATGGTTGACTGCAGCCACGGCAACTCGAGCAAGGACCACACTCGGCAGCCGCTGGTCTTCCGCGAGGTGCTGGATCAGGTGATCGGCGGGAGTCCGCACGTGATGGGGATGATGATCGAGAGCCACCTGCACGGCGGCCACCAAAAGCTCAAGCATGGAACCGAGGGGCTGGCCTACGGCGTGTCCATCACCGACGCGTGCCTGGACTGGGAGACGACGGCCGAGATGCTCAGAAAGGCCGCTCGATCGCTCCGCGAGGCGGGAGCCATCGACAGCCGGCCGGTGCGTCGGGCCACCGGTTCCTGAACTTCGCCAAGTGATCCTACCGGGGGCGGGCCTAAGCGGCTCGCCCCCACTGCTTTGTCGCGGTTCTCAGGATGCGGCGGCCGGACGCTTGCGCAGTTCGGGAACCATGCTGCCCGCGATGATGAGCCCGCCGCCCAGCCACTGGATGGGGGTCAAGCGGTCGCCGGTGAGGACGAGGCTGGTGAGGGCAGCGATGACCGGCTCCAGAGTGTACACCAGAGCAGCGTAGGTGGGAGAGAGCACTCGCTGGGCACTCAACTGCATCCGGATGGCGACGACGCTCGCCAGCGCCGCTTCGTAGCAGATCATACCAATCAGCAGCGGACTCCAGTGGAGCCGAGGCGTTTCGAGCAGGGGCGTGGCCAGCGTGGTGAGGACGCCAGCCGTCACGATCTGCGCCATCATCAGGCGCTCTACCCGCTGGCGTCGAGCATAGTGGCTGGTGGCCACCATGTGACAGGCGAAGGCCACCGCGCAGAGAAGAGTGAGCAGATCGCCCCGGTTGAGCCCTCCCTCCAGCCCCGCCGACCGAGTGAGCAGCGACATGCCGGTCACGGCGACCACCAGGCCGAGTCCCGCATAGCGATCGGGGAGGGTCCGATAGATCGCCAAGACCACCAGGGGAGTGAAGGGGATATAGAGCGAGGTCAGAAAGCCCGATCGGCTGGGCGTGGTCCACTGAAGCCCGATCGTCTGGGTCGCGAAACCGATGGCGAGCAGCACGCCGAGGGTGGCTCCGCCGAGCCATTCCTCCCGGGTCACCTCGCGAAGCGAGGGTGACACCAGCACGGTTGCGAGCAGGAAACGGGCGGCGGTGAACGCCATTGGCGAGGCGTCGCCCAGGGCGAGCTTGACCAACGGAAAGGCCGCTCCCCAGATCAGGCAGGTGGTCCAGAGGGAGAATACCGCCTGGCGACGGTTCATCCGGCTGGGAGCAGCTCCGGGTGAAGCACCTCTCGGAGATAGCGGCCGGTGTGGGAGCCGGGCACTTGTGCGACTTCCTCGGGTGTCCCTTGGGCGACGACCCTCCCGCCATCGGCTCCCGCCTCGGGGCCGAGGTCGATGATCCAGTCGGCCCGCTTGATGACATCCAGGTGATGCTCGATGACCAGGACGGTGTGGCCCGCATCGACCAGCCGGTCGAGCACCTGGATGAGGATCCGCACGTCGTCGAGGTGGAGCCCGGTGGTGGGTTCGTCCAGCAGGTAGAGCTTGCGGCCGCCGCGACGCCCGGACTGCGCCAGCTCCCGTGCGATCTTGAGCCGCTGGGCCTCGCCCCCCGACAGGGTGGTAGCGGGCTGTCCCAGCCGCAGGTAGCCGAGCCCCACCTGCTGCAGCTGCCACAGCGCCTGACCGAGCTTTGGCTGGTGGCGGAACCGCGCGAGGGCCTCTTCCACCGTGAACTGGAGAACATCGGCGATCGAGAGGCCGTTGATCTTCACGTCCAGCACATCTCGGCGATAGCGTGTGCTGCCGCAGGTTTCGCATGGCACGTAGACATCGGCGAGGAAGACCATCTCGACTAGCACCGCCCCCGCCCCCTGGCAGGTCTCGCACCGGCCGCCCGGCATATTAAAGGAGAAGGAGGCCGCGTTGAGCTTCCGGCGACGTGCCTCCGGTTGGGCGGCGAAGAGCTCGCGGATCTCGTCAAACCCCTTCACATAGGTGATCGGATTGGAGCGGGGCGTGCGCCCGATCGGTGACTGATCGATCAGGAGTACGTCCTCCAGGTGCTCGACGCCGCGCATCGCGCGGACCGCGCCTACCGGCTCACCGAGGTGCTCCTTCGCCGAGTGACCGCCGCGGAATCGGGCCTCGAGATGGCGATAGAGCACATCGTGCACCAGCGTGCTCTTGCCGGAACCGGAGACCCCAGTCACCGCCGTGAGCGTGCCGAGCGGGATGGCCGCGTCGACATCGTGGAGATTGTGTAGGGTCGCTCCTTCGATCCTGAGCCACGGCCCGAGGGGGCGGCGGAGGCTGGGGATGCCGATCCGCTTCCGCCCGGAGAGATACTGTCCGGTGAGGGAATCGTGGGCGCCGGCCACGGTGCCGGCATAGACCACCTGGCCGCCGTGCTCGCCGGCCCCCGGCCCCAACTCGAGCATGAAGTCGGCTCGGCGGATGGCTGCTGGGTCGTGCTCGACCACGATCACCGTATTGCCGTTGTCCCGGAGCCTCCCCAGCAGTCCGAGGAGCCGATCGATATCCCGCGGGTGGAGGCCGATGGACGGCTCGTCGAGGACGTACAGCGCATCGACCAGATTGGAGCCGAGCGCGTTAGCCAACGCGATGCGCTGGGCCTCGCCGCCCGACAGGGTTCGGGTCAGGCGATCCAGGGTCAGATAACCAAGCCCCACGTCCCGCAAATAGGCGATGCGGAGACGCAACTGCTCGAAGATCAGTTGCGCCACCTGACGCTCAAAGTCGGAGAGGGACAGGCTCTCCAGCCACTGATGCAGCTCGTCCACCGATCGTGCCGAGGCGGTCGAGATCGGTTCGCCGCTGATGCGCACCGCGAGGGCATCTTCATTCAGGCGGCCGCCGCCGCATCCCGGGCAGGTTTTCGCCAGCTGGTATTGGCGCAGAAAGACTCGGATGTACTGCTTGTAGCGCTTTCCCTCCAAATCTTTGAGGAAGGGGAAGATCCCGACGAACCGCCCCTGCTTGCCGTACAAGAGCTCGCGGCGCTGTCTCTCGGTGAGCCTGGACCAGGGGCGGTCGGGGTCCGCGCCGAGGGCCTTGGCGGCGTTGAGCAGGAGTCGGCGCCGGGTTTCGTACCTGGGCTTGGTCCAGGGATCGATGGCGCCCTCGCTCAGGCTGCGGTTCGGATCCGGAATGATCAGCGACTCATCGTATTCCAGCACCGCGCCGAAGCCATTGCAGGCCTGACAGGCTCCGCGGGGGTTGTTGAACGAGAACAGGGCGGGCGTCACCGTGACTGCCGGTGTGTCGCACCGGCTGCAGGCGGGGCGCTCCGTATAGCGAAGCCTACCGCCGTCGTGGAGCACGAGGGCGACGCCTTCTCCTTCCGCGAACGCGGTGGCCAGCGATTCCACCATCCGCGCCTGATCGGCGGTGGTAAGCCGGTCCACGACTACGAGGAGCTCGGCGACGGCGGCCAGGTCGAGATCCGGGGGCAGAGACTCGAGATGGAGTGGTGTGCCGTCGGCGATGACCCGCACGAAGCCGAGGGCGCCGAGGTTCTCGACGATCGCCTGATGATTCTGGCGGGCAGTCGGTGGCAGCGGGAAGGCTACCTGCAGGCGTCCGGTGGCGGTGGTCAGCACTTCCTCGGCTGCGGACTGAGGCGTGTCCCGCCGCACGGGCGCTCCGCACCGGCGGCACTGCTGCCGGCCCGCCCTGGCCCAGAGGAGCCGCAAGTAGTCGTAGACCTCGGTGGCGGTCCCGACCGTGGAGCGGCTGCTGACGGTCGGGTTGCGCTGCTCGATGGCAACCGCGGGCGCGATCCCCTCGAGACGGTCCACCAGCGGTTTGGGCATCCGCTCCAGGAACTGCTTGGCGTAGGTCGAGAGCGACTCGATATAGCGACGCTGGCCTTCGGCGTACAACGTGTCGAAGGCGAGCGAGCTCTTTCCCGAGCCCGAGGGGCCGGTGATCACCACCAGCGCACGGCGCGGGAGGTCGACCGTAATGCCCTTGAGATTGTGCTGCCGGGCGTTGACGATGCGCAGGACGGGGGACGACATGAGCCCCAAAGAATAGTAGATTTCCGTCTCCATGGCTTCCGTCCTCACGCCGCGCCTCCTGTTTCGCGGCTTTGTCGTCTTCGTCCTCATCTCGATCCTCGGCTATGCCGGGGTCCTGCTCTACGGAAACAACCTGCCGGCGTTCATCGACGCCCTGGGCCGGGTGCATTGGGCATGGATCATCGTCGGACTCGGTCTGGCCTCGATGGACTGGTTCGGGGGCGGGTTAAGGAACTGGGTACTGGTGCGCCACGTGCATCCCGACCCTCCGATTGGCGGGATGATTCTCTCGGGCGGCATGGGAGCGTGGGCCGGCTACCTGACCCCGCTCAATTCCGGCGCCGGACCCATGATGATGTACGCCATGCGGCGGGCTGGGGTGCCGCTCCCGGTCGCAGTGACGACGACGCTGATGTCGTTCATCGCGACCGTGCTGTTCTTCGCCATCGCGGGGCCGTTGGCCATCTCGCTGGGCGCGGGCCACTCCCTCGGTCATCACGGCAACGTGCTGGGCCTCACGCTGTACGATCTGTTCCTGGGAAGCCTCGGTGTCTTCGTCGGCATCGGAGTGGTCCTGGTGATCGTCATCCTGTTCCCGGGACTGGTGCACGGCTGGTTGCACCGGCTGGCGGAGAAACTCTCGCGGCGGAGCAGCCGGGTGGCAGACCGGATCGAGGGACTCCGGCGTGGTATCGACGAGGCACACCAGAGCGTGCTGGCGTTCAATAGCCCGCGCGGATGGCTGGCGCTCTTCTGGGCGACCCTGCTCTCCGGCCCGTCCCACGCCAACAAGCTGCTGGCCGGGTACGTCGCCCTCCGTGCGGTCGGGATTCACGCCCAGTTCGTCGACGTGCTGCTGGTCCAGACTCTGATCACGTTTCTCCTTTACTTCGCCCCAACTCCGGGAGCCTCGGGGATCGCCGAGCTCCTGTCTTCGGCGGTGATGTCCTCGGTCTACATCCCCAAGGAATTGAGCCCCCTTTACACGCTAATCTGGCGTTCGATCCTGTCGTACTTCACCCTGGCCTTCGGCTTCTTCGTCTTCTCTCGCTGGGTTCGGTCGGGGCTCAAAGGACGGGACGAGCTGGGCGCCGCGGACGAGCCGAACGGCTCCCTCGAGCTGGCGCCGTCCAACGCGACCACTCGCCCGGTCGCGGACCGGTAACGGCTCCAGGATGACGACGACGGACCCGCACGCGGAACCGGACGAGCAGGGGTACGACGCCGACCTGATGCGGCGGCTGCTGGCCTACCTGCGCCCGTACCGCGGGCTCGCCCTTCTCGCGATGACTCTGCTCCTGGGGACGGCCGGTCTCACGCTGGTGGGACCGGCGCTCACCCAGCGGGCCCTGGACGTCGCGGTGCCCGCGCGGGACGCGGCACTCCTGCTCCGCCTCGCCCTGCTGCTCCTCGGCGCTTTGATCCTCGAGTTCGCGCTGGACTACGCGCAGGCCTACCTGACGAGCTGGATGGGCCAGCGGGTCATGGCCGATCTGCGGCTGCAGTTGTTCGCTCACCTGCAGCGGCTGTCGGTGCCGTTCTTCGACAGGAATCCCGTCGGCCGCCTCATGACCCGGGTGACCTCCGACGTCGAAACCCTCAACGAGCTGTTCTCTTCCGGCGTCGTCACGGTGTTCGGTGATCTGTTCACGCTGATCGCGATCGTCGTAATGATGCTGGCGGTCGACTGGCGCCTGGCGTTGGTGGCCTTCGCGGTGCTGCCTCTCATGGTGCTGGCCGCGCGCACCTTCCGGCGCCATGTGCGGGATTCCTTCCGCGACATCCGGACCCGGCTGGCCCGGCTCAACGCATTCCTGCAGGAGCACCTGTCCGGGGTGCGGGTCATTCAGCTCTTCGCACGGGAGGAGGCGGAGGCGGGGGCGTTCGCGGAGATCAATCGGGACCATCTGCGGGCGCATCTGCGATCTATCACCGTCTATGCCATCTTCTTCCCGGCCGTGGAGTTCCTGACCAGCGTGGCGCTGGCCCTGCTCCTGTGGTACGGCGGCGCCCGGGTACTTGACCAGTCCCTGACGGTCGGGGTGCTGGCGGCCTTCCTGCAGCTGACTCGCCGATTCTTCCAGCCACTGCAGGATCTCTCCGAGAAGTACAACCTGCTGCAGAGCGCGATGGCGTCTTCGGAGCGGATCTTCCGCCTGCTCGATACCGAGCCGACGGTGAAGGCCCCGTCCCACCCAATGCGCCTCCCCATCCCGGTGCGGGGCGAGGTTGCCTTCGAGGATGTCTGGTTCCGTTACGGAAGCTCGGCGGTGCGGGCCTCTGGCGGGGAGGCTCGCGAGGAAGACGAAGGGTGGGTGCTCAAGGGGGTTTCGTTCCGGGCCCGGCCGGGGCAGACCGTGGCCCTGGTGGGGCACACGGGGGCAGGGAAGACGACGATTATCAGTCTCCTGCTCCGTTTCTACGATCCGGAGCGGGGCCGGGTGACGGTCGACGGGGTGGACATTCGCGATCTGGACCCGGCGGAACTCCGCGGGCTGATCGGATTTGTGCAGCAGGACCTGTTTCTGTTCACCGGGGACATTCTCCGGAACCTGGTGCTCGATTCCAACGTCGGGGCTCCGGGGGCCAGGGCCGCGGCCGCCCGTGTCGGTGCAGACCGTTTCATCGAGCGCCTCCCAGGCGGGTACGGACATGTGCTGGGGGAGCGGGGTCGCAACCTGAGCGTGGGAGAGCGACAGCTGCTCTCCTTTGCCCGGGCGCTGGCGCGGGACCCGAAGATCCTGGTGCTGGACGAGGCGACCAGTTCGGTGGACGCCGAGGCGGAGCTCCAGATCCAGCGAGCCGTAGCGGAGCTCATGCAGGGCCGGACCAGTCTGGTCGTGGCCCATCGGCTGAGCACGATCCTCAACGCCGATGAAATTCTGGTCCTGCATCACGGAGAGATCCGGGAGCGGGGGACCCACCGGGCTCTGCTGGCCGAGGGCGGTCTGTACGAGCGGCTGTATCAGCTGCAGTTGCGGGGCCAGGAGCGACAGGAATTCTTGAGCGCGTAAGCCCGTATTGCTTGCGTGCTTACGTGGCTACGGGTACGTTTGGCCATCCGGTAGATGCGAGGCGCGACTGATGATGGAACTGGAGTACGCCAACCAGCGCACCCCCATTCCGACGGGGGAACTGGTCATCGGCGCCGATCCCTCCTGCGGGCTGCGGCTGACGGGAGTTGCCGCGGAGCACGCGGTCGTGACTGGGGCCTCGGACGGCTCGGCCTCGGTCCGCCGGCTTGGTGACAACGACGTGCTGCTCAACGGAGTGAAGCTGGGTGTCGAGCCCGCGCCGATCCTGCATGGTGACAAAGTGCAGATCGGGATCCACGAATTGCTGGTCCACGACCCGCGCCGGAGCGGCAGCACCCAATTTGTGAGCGCCGCCGATGTGGCCAAGATGGCGGCAGCCGCTGCCTCGGCGAAGCCTGCGTCACCCAAGCCGCCGACCGCCGCTACCGGCGGCCGGCTGGTCTGTCTCACGGACGGGCGTGAATACACGATCGGGTCCGCTCCGCTGGTGATCGGCCGCGAGGCGGGATGTGATATCGTGGTGCCAAACAAGGACGTCTCCCGCCGCCACGCGGAGATTTTCGTGTCTCCGCAGGGCTATGTGCTGGTGGATAGCAGCACCAACGGCACGTTCATCAACGGGGATCGAATCGAGGCCCAGCGAGTCCTTTCCCGGGCCGACGTGATCAAGATCGGCGATCACGAGTTCCGCTTCTACGCCGACAAGGCCGCGGAAGTGGCCGCGGCTCCCGCCGCCCCTGCAGCGACCGCCCAGCCGGTGATGCCGATCGTCCCGCCGCCGCCGGCGGGGGCGGCGGAACGGCTGTCGCACACCATGCACGGCGTTCCCGTCCCGACCCCCTCGGCGCCGAAGCCGGTGATCCGCTCCTCGGGCAGCACGATTCCGATGGCCACCTTCCTGGTGCGGAGCGGGGTCCTCAAAGGACAGCGCCTCACGGTGCGGGTCCCGGTGGTGAACATCGGACGGGCGGACTACAACGACCTGGTCATTCCGGACGACAGTGTCAGCGGCTCGCACGCGAAGCTGCAGCGCCGGGAAGGGGTCTGGATCCTGGTCGACAACGATTCCACCAACGGCACTTGGGTCGATGGCGATCGGGTCACCAGCGAGGTGGCCCTGGGTCCGGGTACGGTGATCCGGTTCGGCGAGGTGTCGGTGATGTTCGAGCCGACCGACGATCACCTGGGGACCGAAGCCGGCTCCGGCACCAAGGTCATGGGCGCGATGCGACCGGTTCCCTCCGGCATGGTGCCCGCCACGGCCTCCGCGCAAACGGACGCTCCCGCCCCGGCGCCGGTAGAGCCGCGTGCCGAGCCGCCGCAGGAACCGGCGATCATCCAGGGCGCTCCCCGGCGCCCCGCGGTGGTCGTGTCCGGCCCGCCGTCGAAACGGCTGCCGGCCTGGCTGATACCGGCTGTGCTCATCGTCCTGCTCGGCGTGGCCGCGGCCATCCTCCTGCTGAGGTAACACGCCGACCGTGCGTTTCTCCTGCGCCGCACGCACCGACACCGGCATTGTCCGGTCCGGGAATGAGGACAATTACCTGATGTTGGCCGACCGGGGAGTCTTCGTCGTTGCGGACGGGATGGGCGGGCACGCCGCGGGCGAGGTCGCCAGCGCGATGGCGGTCGAGACCGTGAAGGACACGATCACGGGCTCGCGGGCGATGGTCGAGGCGTTCACGCAGAACCCGAGCGACAACGGCCGCCGCGAGCTGGTCCAGCTGCTCCAGAACGCGGTGCTCGCCGCGCACCAGGCGGTGTTCCAGCGCGGCAACCGCGAGAGCGACAAGCAGGGCATGGGCACGACGCTCGACGTCGTGCTGATCGCCGGGCACGAGGCGTTCGTCGCGCACGTCGGCGACAGCCGCACGTACCTGATCCGCGAC
>DASPUE010000269.1:0-2117 GCA_035623055.1 Gemmatimonadales bacterium | reverse complement strand
AGGAGGATGGCGGCGGGAGGCGTCTTTGTCACAAAGGTGAACGACTTATCCGAGAAAACGGTGATCACGACCGGTATGATGAGCCCCGCCTGCGCCTGGGTCCGGGCGTTGAACTGCTTGCAGAACTCCATGATGTTCACGCCATGCGGACCAAGGGCCGTGCCGACGGGCGGGGCGGGATTCGCCGCGCCGGCCGGACACTGCAGCTTGATGACTGCGGTGACCTTCTTGGCCATACCTCTCCTTCAGATCGCCCGGGACGCTGGTCCCGTCGGCTCCCGCGAGTCCGCGCGGTAGCGGGGCTTCGACCTTCAGCCGTCTGCTCAGGCCTTCCGGCGTCGTTCCTCAGCCGATGGTCGATCGGCTGGGCGCCTGCCCTAATGTCCCCGTAACTGCAGGTAATCCAGTTCGACCGACGTCGGCCGGCCGAACAGGCTCACCGATACCTTCACCTTCCCCTTGTCCGCCAGGACCTCTTCCACCGTGCCGGAGAAATCGGAGAACGGTCCTTCGGTGATTTCCACGACCTGACCCACCAGGAACGGGATCTCCTCCTTGGGCGCCGCCTCCGCCACTTCCTCGGCGATGCCCAGCAACCGGTTGACCTCGTCCTGGCGCAGGGGTTGGGGGAACTTCCCCGCGCCCACGAACTTGATCACACCCTGGATGCTGTTGATCACGTGCAGGGACTCCTGGTTCATGACCATCTCGACCAGGACGTAGCCCGGGTAGAGCTTCCGCTCCACCGTGACCTTCTTGCCGTTCTTGATCTCCACGACCTCCTGCACCGGCACCAGGGCCTGACGGATCAGGCGCTGGCCCTCCGGGCGGGGGTCCTGGGCGATCCGCTGAGCGATCAGGGACCGGACCTTGTTCTCGTGGCCGGCCGTCGTCTGGATCGCGTACCAGCGGTAGTCGGGCGCGTCGCTCACCGCGTCAGCGCCGCCACCCCGTCCACCAGGACGAGGTTGAGGAGCTTGTCCATCCAGCCGATCAGGAGCCCGAGCACGATCGACAGCACGACGATCATCCGAGTCGCCTTGACCAGTTCATCGCGCGAGGGCCAGGTGACCTTCGACAGTTCGGAGCGAACCGCCCGGAGAAAGTCGACCGTCGCATGCGCCCATCCCGCCGCCCGGGCCGGGGCGCTGGGAGCGACGTCCGTGCTCACTTCGACTCCTTATGGAGCCGGTGCTTGTCGCAGCGGGGGCAATACTTCTTCCACTCCACCCGCTCCGGGTGCTTGCGCCGGTTCTTGTCGGTGAAGTAGTTCCGTTCCCGGCACTCGGTGCACTCGAGAATGATCTTATCGCGCGGCACGTCCACCTCTGGATATCGGCTATCGGCAATGGGCCGGCAGTCCCGCGGACCGCTCGCTCCCCTACCGCCTGGTCAGCGCTCTTCGCCACCGCCGGCGGCTGCCGGCTCTCCAAGAGCTCGCGACCGGGATTGAACCGGTGACCTCATCCTTACCAAGGATGCGCTCTACCGACTGAGCTACGCGAGCGACTCCGCCCCACCCCGCCTGCGCGCCGATCCCCGGGAACGCGCGCCACGTATCTCGGACCAAGCGGGCGACGGGGCTCGAACCCGCGACATTCAGCTTGGAAGGCTGACGCTCTACCAACTGAGCTACGCCCGCGAGCACTCCCACGTCCGGCACCACCGCCTGCGCTCACCATGGTGGGGGTAGGATTCGAACCTACGTAGCGCAAAGCGCGGCAGATTTACAGTCTGCTGCCATTAGCCACTCGGCCACCCCACCGGCGCCCTGCCCTCGCCACGCCGACCTTCCGGCCAGAGCTGACGGAGGGAATCGAACCCTCAACCGCCGGTTTACAAAACCGGTGCTCTGCCAGTTGAGCTACGTCAGCGAGTAGCAAAAACGGACAGAACAGTATGATAGTTGGTGACTTAGATGCCTGTCAACCGGTGGGCGTGAGCCGCGCGAGGGCGTGGATCACTTCGGCAGCCCCCTGCCCCAAAATCGCCGTGTCCACCCCCGCCACAAGCAAGGTAAACCCGGAGGGAAGGTAGGGGGCCAGCCCTTCAGCGGTGGTGGCGAAGATACCAGTCCGGATGCCGGCCTCACGGCAGGTCCGGGCCACCGTCTCGAT
>DASPUE010000268.1:0-6087 GCA_035623055.1 Gemmatimonadales bacterium | reverse complement strand
CGCGGCCTGACCCGCGCGGGGCTCCGGGTTGGGGCGGCCAAGCTCACCGGCGTCTCCCTGATGCGCGACTCGCTCTCGATGCTCGACGCCGGCGCGGTGCAGGCGCTCACGTTCAACGACACCGGCATCGCGACCACCCGGGCGGGTCTCACCGTGCCGGCCGCCAAGGGAATCTTCAATCGCCTGGCGGGGGCCAAGCCCGACGTGATCGTGGCGGAACTCGGGGACGGGATTCTGGGTGAATACGGGGTGCAGGACATCCTCCGCGACCCGGAGCTCACCGGCGTGGGGGCGGCATACGTGATGGCCGCACCCGACCCGGTCGGCTGTTGGGGGGCCGTTACCCTCATGCAGGACCTGTTCGGGCTCCCGGTCACCGTGATCACCGGTCCGGCCACGGACAACGAAGTGGGGCGGGACTACATCCGAGCCGAACTGCGGCTTCCCGCGCACAACGCCATGCGAGACGCGGCGGGGCTGGTCGACGTGGTGCGGCAGGCGCTGGAAAGCCGCCGCCCTGCGGTGGCCCCACAGCTCGTCGAACACGCGGTCTGATCGCGGATGGCGCTTCGGATCGCGGTGATCGGCGCCGCCGGCTACGTCGGCGGCGAGTTGCTCCGGCTGTTGCTGCAGCACCCGGACGTCGGGGACCTGCTCGCGACTAGCCGGAGCAAGGCCGGCGTGCCGGTGGGTGAGGTGCACCCAGGACTCGCGTCGCTCACCGATGTGCGCTTTTCCGGCGCGGTGCCAGCCGAGGCCGCGCGTGGGGCGGATGTGGTCTTCCTGGCGCTCGAGCACGGGGAGTCCGCCCAGGTGATGGACCAGGTTTTCGCCGCAGAGCCAGGCTTGGTTATCGATCTGGCGGCGGATTTCAGGGTGAGCGACCTCGATCTCTACACTCGTTTCTACGGGCCTCATCCGGCGCCGGCGATCGTCCCCCGATTCACCTACGCCCTGGCCGATGTCGTGGGAGATGGCCTAAGCGGCAAGACTGCCCTCGCCGCGCCGGGCTGCTTCGCGACGGCGGCACAACTCGCCCTCTACCCGCTCGCAAGCGTCGGCGCCGAGCTGCTACCGGCGCTTTTCGGGGTGACCGGCTCGAGTGGCGCCGGAGTACACCCTCGGCCGACCACTCACCATCCGGCCCGAGCCCACAACCTGTTCGCCTACTCGGTGCTTGCCCATCGGCATGAAGCGGAGATCCTGCAACGCTGGCGTGAATGGACTGGTGAGCCCGGCGCGCGGGCCCGCCTGATGGCCCATGCTGGTCCCTTCGTGCGCGGCATTCACCTGACGATGCACGTGGACCTTGGCGCGCAGGGCGCCGCCGTGCCGGTGGCGGAGCGATTCCGCGAAGCCTATAACGGACGCCCGTTCGTCCGCCTGCTCGACCAGCCGCCGGAACTGACCCATGCCGTCGGCTCCAACTACGCCCTCATCCATGTCGCGCAGTCGGCAGATGGCCGCGAGGCCCAGGTGATGATCGCGGTGGACAACCTGGTGAAGGGGGCGGGTGGCCAGGCGATCCAGGCGATGAATCTCGCATTGGGGCTGGCGGAGGAGAGCGGCCTGCGTTTCGGAGGGATCTTTCCGTGCTGAAGACCGAACCGGCCCTGTTGCCGGTCTATGCCCAGTTTCCGGTTCGTCCGGTGTCGGGGCGGGGGAGCTGGCTCATCGACGCGGACGGCAACGAGTGGCTCGATGCCTATGGTGGCCACGCCGTTTCCTCGACCGGCCACTCGCACCCAACTGTGGTGCGTGCCATCGCGGAGCAGGCGGAGGCACTGCTGTTCTATTCCACTGCCGTGCCCCACCCCAACCGCGAGCGGCTCGCCGAGCGACTGGCCGCTCTGTGTCCGGCTCCCCTGCGGCGGGTGTTCTTCTGCAATTCGGGGGCGGAGGCCAACGAGAACGCGCTCAACCTCGCCCGCAAGGTGACCGGTCGGAAAGCGGTCGTGTCTCTCGAAGGGGGCTGGCACGGGCGCACCGTGGCTTGCCTCGCGGTCACCGACGGCGCGCGCTACGAAGAAGGGGCGCTCCGCGCCGGCATGCCGCTCTCGAGGAAGATCCCTTTCAACCGGCTCGATGGCCTGGAGCGGGCCATCAATCCGACCGTGGCCGCGGTGATCCTCGAGCCGGTGCAGGGGATGGCGGGAGCGCGCGCGGTGGACTCGGACTTCCTGCGACGAATTCGCGAGCTGTGTACCGAACATGGTGTCGTCTTGATCTACGATGAGGTGCAGTGCGGGGTGGGACGGGTGGGCGCCTTCACCGCGGCGGAGGCCTTTGGCGTCACCCCGGACATCATCGCGATGGCCAAGGGCCTCGCGTCCGGACTCCCGGTCGGCGCGGTGGTGGTTTCCGAGGAGATCGCGGCCGGGATCAAGGTGGGCGACCTCGGCAGCACCTTCGGCGGTGGGCCGGTGCCTTGCGCTGCCGCCTTGGCGACTCTTGACGTGATCGAGTCCGAGGGACTCATCGAGAACGCCCGCGCCGTCGGTGACTACATCCGCTCCGCGGTCACCGCAATGGGAGACGCGAAGGTGGCCGGCGTCGAGGGACGCGGACTGCTCCTCGGGCTTCGGCTGCGACGGCCGGCCGCCGACGTGCAGCGGGCCCTGTTCGGACATCGAGTGCTGACCGGGACCGCGACCGATCCGGCGATTCTGCGCCTGATTCCCCCGCTCGGTTTCTCGCATCGGGAGGCGGACCTGCTGCTGGCCGCCCTCGGGGAGGTGCTGGCGTGACCAAGCGCGACTTCATCACGGTCGAGGATTGGGGTGACGAAGAGATCGATGCGCTGCTCACCCTCGCGGGGCGAGTGAAGCGCGGGGAGGTGCAGGGAGGACTGGAGCGCCGGGTGATGGCCATGGTCTTCATGGATCCGAGCCTCCGCACCCGCACCAGTTTCGAGACGGCGATGTTCCTCCACGGCGGTCACGCGGTGGTGCTGGAGCCGGGGAAGTCGAGCTGGAGCCTCGAGACCGAACCGGGAGCGGTGATGGACGGGGCGGCGGTCGAACACGTCAAGGACGCGGCCCGGGTGCTGGGCCGCTACGCCGATGTGGTGGGAATTCGCTCCTTTCCTCGCGGTAGCGACTGGGCCAGGGTCCGGGAGGACCGGATCGTCCGGGACTTCGCGCGGTACTGTGAGAAGCCGGTGGTCAACATGGAGTCGTCCCGCCGTCACCCCTGCCAGCAGCTGGCGGATGCCCTGACGTTGCGGGAGAAACTGGGCGACCCGCAGGGCAAGCGTTTCGTACTGATGTGGGCCTGGCACCCCAAGGCCCTTCCGACGGCGGTCCCCGCCAGCGCTGCTCTGGCGGCGGCGCATCAGGGGATGGAAATCGTCATCGCCCGCCCCGATGGGTATGAGCTGGATCCCGAGGATACGGCGCTCATCCGCAAGATCGCGCAGGCCAGGGGCGGAGAGTTCGTCCACATCATGAACGATCCCGATGAAGCGGTGGTCGGCGCCGACGTCGTCTACGTGAAGTCCTGGGGTGCCGTGAAGCATTTCGGCGATCCCGACGCCGAGGCCGAGTTCCGATCGGGGCTTCGGGACTGGCGGCTCACGGCGCAGCGGCTCAAGTCCACGCGCCAGGGTCGGGGGATGGTCATGCACTGCCTGCCGGTGCGGCGGAATGTCGAGATCGACGATGCAGTGCTCGATGGCCCGTCGTCGGTGGTGGTGGATGAAGCGGAAAACCGGCTGCACGTCCAGCGGGCGCTGCTGCTGGAGCTGCTGAAGGGGCGTTGATCATGCGGAGGCACGCAAGGGGAGAGATGCATGTCGATTGACACCAGCAAGGGCATCAGCGGACTCAAGGGAGCGCTGCGCTACGTCCGCGCCTATCGCGACAACGTGTTTGTCGTGAAGCTCGGCGGTGACGTGCTCGCCGACGCCGAGGCCCTCGATCGCGTGGCCCAGCAGCTCGGGCTGCTCAGTTCCCTCGGCATCCGCATCGTAGTGGTGCACGGCGGCGGACCCCAGGCCACTGCGCTCTCCCGCCGGCTGGGCCACGAGCCGACGATCGTCGCGGGACGCCGGGTGACCGACGACATGGCTCTCGACGTGGCGAAGATGGTCTACAGCGGGACGCTCAATGTGAACCTTTTGGCTTCCTTGCGGGCCCATCAGGTGCAGGGGGTCGGCCTGTCCGGCGTGGATGCCGATCTGATCACCGCCCGGCGCCGCCCGCCGGTGGAGGTTGTCGACGATGCGGGCGCGACCCGCAAAGTGGACTACGGACACGTAGGGGACGTGGATCGCGTCGACCCCAGAGTGCTGGTCACGCTGCTCGAGAACCGCTTTGTCCCCGTCGTCGCGAGCCTCGCCGGCGACGCGGACGGCAATGTCTACAACGTGAATGCCGACACCGTGGCCGAATCCCTGGCGGTCGCCCTCAAGGCACAGAAGCTGATCTTCCTCACGGGGGCGCCCGGGGTGCTTCGCGACCGGAGCGATCCCTCGAGCCTCGTGACCTTCGCCGATCCCGATGATCTCGCGGCGCTCATGGCCGACGGGGCCATCGCCGGCGGTATGCGTCCCAAGGTGGAGGCCTGCATCCGCGCCGCGACCGGCGGCGTCGAGCGCACCCACATCATCGACGGCCGGCTCCCCGACTCACTGCTCCTCGAAGCGTTCACCGGCGCGGGGTGCGGCACCATGATCGTCGGCCGCAAGGAAAAGGCGACCTACATTGGCGTGGACCTCGCAACCTGAGATCGCGCTCCTCCATGACCTGGTCGCGATCCATTCGGTCAGCGGCACCGAAGTGGTCATCGCGCGCTGGGTGGAGGAGTGGGCCCGCGTGGCCGGGATGGAGGTCCATCGGGACGATGCGGCGGTGACCGTCGCCGTCCCTGGCCACCGGCCGGGAGAGACGCTCGCGTTCGTCTCGCATCTCGATACCGTCCCCGCGGGGGAAGGGTGGACCCGCCCGCCCTTCGAGCCCACCATCGAAGGGGACCGGCTGTATGGCCGGGGCTCCGGCGATGCCAAGGCCTCGGTGGCCTCCATGCTCTCCGCGGCTCGCGACCTGGCCGAGGCCGGAGGTCCAGCACGGGGACGGCTGCTGGTGGTGCTCGGCTATGAGGAGGAGACCAAGCACACGACGATGGGGCAAGCGGTGGAGCGGCTGGGGGCGATCGACGCCGCCGTGGTGGGAGAACCGACCAATCTGGAGTTCGCCATCGCGCAGCGGGGCCTCATGATGGTCGACCTGGTCGCACGGGGGGTCCAGCGCCACGCCGGCTACGCCGCCGACAATCCGGACTTCAGCAATGCCATCGTCGAGCTGGGTCGCAACATCGCCCGGCTCCCGTCGCTGCTCCGTGAGCGGGTCCATCCGATCCTGGGCATCGCCACAGCCACGCCAACCATGATCGAAGGTGGTATCAGCCGGAATGTGACGCCGCCGGTTGCACGGGCGGTGCTCGATGTCCGCAGTACCCCCGGCTGGACCCATGCCGAGCTGGCCGAGGCTCTGCGGGAAGCACTGGACGTGGAGGTCGTGGTGACCTCGGATCGACTGGTGCCCTGCGAGACGCCAACGGACTCCCGGCTTCTGGCAATGGCCCGTGGGGTGCGGCCCCAGGGACGGTCCTTCGGTTCTCCCACCTGTTCCGACTGGGTATTTTTGCGCGACCGAGACGCCATCAAGTGTGGACCCGGCACCAGCCGGCGATCGCACACCCCGGATGAGTATGTCGACCTCCCCGAGGTCCAGGAGGCTCGACACTTCTACCGCCAACTGGCACAGGCCTACCTCGCATGAGCCCCAAGCCGAAGTCTCGTCCCGCGGCCCGCCGCTCCGGCGGCCAAGCCGCCCCCACCACGACGCTTTGGGTCCCGGGGACCACGCTCGATCGGCAGATGCTCGACTACACCGCCGCCGAAGACCGCCTCTGGGATGGACGCCTCATCGCGTGGGATATCCTCGGTAGTCTGGGACATGTCGAGGGGCTGCGCGCGAGTGGCCTGCTCACCACGGCAGAGTACCAGCGGCTCCGCGCCGGGCTTCGGATGGCGCTCCGCGAGGTCGACGAGGGCCGCCTTCAGGTCACGCCCGAGCACGAGGACGT
>DASPUE010000267.1:0-2796 GCA_035623055.1 Gemmatimonadales bacterium | reverse complement strand
CATGGCGGCGAAGGAGCAGGGTCTCATGCCGACCACCGAGGGCGGCCTGGACTTCAAGATGAACCTGACGATCGCCATGGACGGCTACCCGGGGCATGAGCACGCCCTGCCGATCATGCCACTGTTTGATGACGTGGTCGAGCTGTACGCCAGGTCCGGCATTACCTACACACCCACCCTGCTGGTTTCCTACGGCGGCCCCTTCAGCGAGAACTACTTCTACGAGACCTACGACATTCACGATCTGGCGAAGCTGCGGCGCTTCGTACCGCATCCGGAGATCGATGCGCGCGCCGAACGGCGGTCCTGGTTCCGGGAGAACCAGTATGTCTTCCAGCGGATCGCGGAAGGCGCAAAGAAGATCGTGGAGGCGGGCGGCAGGGTCGGACTGGGTGGGCACGGCCAGATGGATGGCCTGGGAGACCACTGGGAGCTGTGGGCCATCGCCTCCGGGGGGATGAAGCCTCACGATGTGCTGCGGGTAGGCACCATCTTCGGTGCCCATGCGATCGGCCTCGACCAGGATCTTGGCAGTCTGGAGCCTGGGAAGCTTGCTGACCTGCTGGTACTCGAGCGCAATCCTCTCGAGGACATCCACAATACCAGCACCATCCACTATGTGATGAAGAACGGCCGCCTCTACGACGGCAACACCCTCGACGAGGTCTATCCCAGGAAGAAGCCACTCGCGACCCAGTGGTGGTGGAACCGCGAGGCGGCGGATGTCGGAGCCGTGGCCCCGGCGGATGCCGACCTGCTCACCGATTCGCCCTGAGGGCGCTGGCCACCGCCAGCCGAGCCGCGTACCTTGAGCGGATCATCGACTCGGGAGTCCACGATGATCCGCGTCGCCGCCGTTCAAGCCGCCCCCGCCTTTCTCGATCTCGACCGCTCGCTCGACCGACTCGAGGAGTGGACCAGAAAGGCGGCCGCGGAGGGAGCGCGGTTGGTGGTCTTCGGGGAGACCTGGCTCCCCGGCTACCCCGCCTGGCTGGACAGCTGCCCCGAAGCGGCCCTCTGGGCTCATGACGGCGCCAAGGCCGTCTACACTCGGCTCGCCCGCAATGCGGTCGAGATTCCTGGTCCCGCGTTCGATCGGTTGGCGAAGACCGCCAAACAGGCCGGCGTGGTCCTCGCCGTGGGAGTGCACGAGCGGGCCGGACGCACCCTCTACTGCACCTCCCTGCTCTTCGGACCAGACGGCAGCCTGCTCAATCGCCATCGCAAGCTCAAACCGACCTACGGCGAGCGCCTGGTCTGGGGCGACGGAGACGCCGCGGGGCTTCGGGTCGTGGACACCCCGGTGGGACGGGTAGGCGCGCTCCTCTGCTGGGAGCACTGGCTGCCGCTCGCTCGACAGGCGCTGCATGACGGCCAGGAGCAGATCCACATCGCCCACTGGCCCGGCGTGCAGGAGATGCACCAGGTGGCCTCACGGCACTATGCCTTCGAGGGTCGCTGCTTCGTGATCGCAGTCGGGAGCCTGCTTCACCGGGGCGACATGCCGCCCGAGCTCCCCCTCGCCGAGAAATACGATGGGCCCCCGGACAAGCTCATGATCCCCGGCGGCAGCGCGATCATCGCCCCCAATGGCAAATACCTCGCGGGACCGGTCTACGATCAGGAGACGATCGTCGCCGCCGAGCTGGATGTCGACCTCATCACCCGCGAGTCGCTGACCCTCGACGTGAGCGGCCACTACAGTCGCCCCGACCTGTTCGAGTTCCGGGTGCGCACTCCCTCGTGAAAGGCGCGACCGGGGCCACCCTTCTTGCTCTTTTCGCCTGCGGCCCCGCACCCACCACCAGCCCGCAGCCCAGGGATGATCTCACGGCCCTGGAACAACGCTACCAGCGTGCCCGCTACTGGGATGATCAGGAGCGGTTGCTCCAGTCCCGAGGCACGGACTCCTCGGTCCAGGGCGTCTCGCATGCTGTCATTCACGAGAGCCTGACAGTCGCCCGCGCCGACCTCGGTCGGCTGCTGAGGGCGGCTCCCATCAGCGATCCTCGAAACCAGGCCGCATTCGATGCCATCCGGACCGCCTGGGACCAGGGCCTCTCCGGGGACTCCGCCGCAGCCGAGGCCGGCGGCCACGCGACGCCACTCGCCCGCCTCACCGACAGCATGATGAAGATCTATGGTGCGGCCACCGGCGGCATTGTCGTTGACGCTGACACGCTCGATCGCCTCGCCATCCTGGGGCTGCTCGCGCGGACCGACGACCGCGACCGGAGGGAACGGCTGTTCCGGGCTCTGGTACCGGTCTGGCACAGCATCAACGGCGACGACGGCCCCACCAGTCCCTACCGGCGGCTCCTGGCGCTCCGGCGCTCGGCCTGGGGGGATTCCGCCTCGCCGATCGAGCGCAAGGCTCCCGCCTTCGGGCTCACCACGCCGGAGCTGGAACGCTGGCTGGTCGATGCCCTCGGCCGCTGGCGCGCCTCGCTTCCCGACACCCTGTACGAGCCATGGGATTGGTACTATCTGATGGGATTCGCCAGCCGACGACTCTCACCACGGGTCCCTGCCCCCGACGACATTCGGCGGGTCGATGAGGCCTACTACCGCTCGCTGGGAGCCGATCCCGTGCGGTTGGGCGTTCACTATGACCTCATCGCCCGAACCGGCAAGTACCCCGTAGCCTTTACCGATTTTGGTGTGCGGAACCGGTGGCGCGATGGCCAGCTGGTTCCGGGTGAGCCCTGGGTGTTCGCTAGCTACCTCGAGGGGGGCCTCGACAATCTCGCTGAGCTGGTGCACGAGACCGGCCATGCGATTCACATCGCGGCAATC
>DASPUE010000266.1:0-3850 GCA_035623055.1 Gemmatimonadales bacterium | reverse complement strand
CGGCAGCGACAGGAGCACGTCCCCGCTGCCGGTGACGTCGAACTGCATCGCCACCGTGAGGCTCCGCTTGGCCGCGGTCTCATGGTTGAAGGTGATGTCGTAGCGGATGTTGCTGATGGGGGCCGAGACTGCAGGGGCCGGCCCGGCGGAGGTGAGACCGGTAACCAGCAGACCAATACACAGCATGGGGGTTCGGATCCTGTTGTGGAGTTGCGGTACAGACGGTCGAGGTGGCGAAAAGGTTGCAGTCGCCGTTCGCCACCTCGCAGACTGCTCTACTCAGGCGGAGGACCGCTCGCCCCATTCCCCTTCCCACCTCGCCATCGCCGCCGAGGCGAGGCAGTTGCCCAACAGGTTGACCGAAGTCCGCGCCATGTCCATCAGGGCGTCAACCGCGAGGATGACCGCCACCCCCTCCAGCGGAAGCTTGAAGGTGGCGAGGGTGCCGGAGAGAATGACCAGCGAGGCCCGCGGGACCGCGGCTACGCCTTTGCTCGTCAGCATCAGCGTCAGCATCATCAGGACCTGGTCGGCGGTCGAGAGCTGGATGCCCGCGGCCTGGGCCACGAAGATCGAGGCCACCGCCAGGTAGAGCGTCGACCCATCAAGGTTGAACGAGTACCCGGTGGGGAGCACGAAGGAGACGATGCGCTTCGGGACCCCGAAACGCTCCATGTTCTCCATCGCGAGCGGCAACGCCGCCTCGGACGAAGCGGTCGAGAAGGCGATCAGCCAGGGTTCCTTGACGTGGCGCCAGAACTCCCGGATCGGGATCCGGAACAGCAGCGCGACCGGCACCAGCGCCACCGCAATGAACACGATCAGGGCCCCGTACAGCGTCCCGACCAGCCGGGCCAGGTTGCCGAGGACCCCGAGGCCGCTGTGACTGATCGTGACCGCGACCGCCGCGCCGATGCCGATGGGAGCGAATTTCATGACCAGTCCGGTGAACTTGAACATCACCTCGGCCAGCCCTTCGAAAAACGACAGCACCGTCTGCTTGTGTTTGCTGGTGGTCTGCGCCAGTCCGATGGCGAACAGGACCGAGAAGAACACGATCTGCAGCACCTCGTTCCGGGCCGCTGCGTCGACGATGCTTGCGGGGACGGTATGCTCCAGCACACTGGCCAGGGTCGGCTTGGCGCTGCTGAGCTGCTGGACCTGGCTGGTGTCGGCCGCGGTGGTGAGCTGGATTCCCTCGCCGGGTCGGGTCAGGTTGACGGCGCAGAGGCCGACCACGAGCGCCACGGTGGTGACGATTTCGAAATAGAGGATCGACCGGAATGCGAGACGCCCGACCCGTCGAAGGTCGTCGCCGTGCCCGGCGATCCCGACGACCAGGCTGGCGAACACCAGTGGGGCGACGATCGATTTGATCATCCGCAGGAAGATCGAGGAGAGCGGCTGCAGGTAGGGAACCAGATTGGCGTCATGCCAGACGGCGTGGTCGAGGTACCCGATAAGCACCCCCACGACCATCGATATGATGATCCACCAGGTGAGCGAAATGCGCCGGAGCAGGGCGAGCATGAGTTCGGTTGGGTTTGAGAGTAGGGGAGTCGGGATGGGACCCGCGGGAAGTATGCGCGTCGATTGGTCCAACCGCTACCGAACCGCCCCGGACCCGGGGTAGGCTTCAGCCGTCATGGCCTCCGACTATCTCCGCCGTATCCTCAACGCGCGGGTCTACGACGTTGCGCTCGAGACGCCCCTCGAGGTGGCGCCCATGCTGTCCGCCCGGCTTGGGAATCGGCTGCTGCTCAAGCGGGAGGACGCCCAACCGGTCTTCTCGTTCAAACTCCGCGGTGCCTACAACCGGATGGTCCAGCTGCCGCGCGCGGTGCTGCGCCGCGGAGTCATCGCTGCGTCCGCCGGCAATCACGCCCAGGGAGTGGCTCTCGCCGCTCAACGGCTGGGCTGCCGGGCGGTGATCGTCATGCCGGTCACCACACCCCGCATCAAGGTCGAGGCGGTGCAGTCGCGCGGCGCGCGGGTCCGGCTCCATGGCGACACCTACGACGAGGCCTATGCCGAGGCCCGCCGCATGGGCCGCCGCCTGCGACTCACCTTCGTGCACCCATACGATGATCCCGATGTCATCGCAGGACAGGGGACGATCGGCCTCGAGATTCTCCGCCAGGCCACTGGAAAGGTCGACGCCATCTTCGTCCCCGTTGGCGGAGGCGGGCTGATCGCCGGAGTGGCTGCCTGTGTCAAGCAGCTTCACCCGGAGGTGTCGGTAATCGGGGTGGAGCCCACCGACGCCGATGCCATGGATCGCTCGCTCCGGGCCGGCCGGCGAGTCACGCTCGATCAGGTGGGGCTCTTCGCCGACGGGGTCGCGGTCAAGCGGGTCGGGAAGGAAACCTTCCGGCTGGCTCGGAAATATGTGGATGAGATGATCCTGGTCGACACTGATGCCATCTGCGCCGCGATCAAGGATGTGTTCGAGGAGACGCGCAGCATCCTGGAACCGGCCGGCGCCCTGGCCATCGCCGGGGCGAAGGCGTGGGTGTCCACGCATCGCGCCCGGGAACGGCAGTTGGTGGCGATCGCCAGCGGCGCCAACACCAATTTCGACCGGCTGCGCTTCGTCGCCGAGCGGGCCCAGGTGGGCGAGCAACGGGAAGCCATTCTCGCGGTTTCCATTCCCGAGCGTCCCGGCAGCTTCAAGCGCTTCTGCAGTACGATCGGCCCGCGGAGCATCACCGAGTTCAACTATCGGATGGCCGATCCAGACGTGGCCCACGTCTTCGTGGGCCTCGAGGTGCAGGATCGCCGTGAGGCGAGGGCGATCGCCCAGGCGCTCGAGCGCCGCGGGTTTCCGACGCTGGATCTTTCAAGCAACGAGATGGCGAAGCTGCACGTGCGCCACCTCGTGGGTGGACGCGCCGCGCTGGCCAGCCACGAACTGCTGTATCGTTTCGAGTTTCCGGAGCGCCCGGGGGCCCTGATGAAGTTCCTCAACGCCATGCGAACCGACTGGAACATCAGTCTGTTCCACTACCGCAATCATGGCGCGGATTACGGGCGAGTGCTGGTGGGAATGCAGGTGCCGCCCGGCGAGATGTCCGCCTTCCGGAAGTTCCGCGACCGCCTCGGCTATCCCTGGGTGGACGAGAGCCGGAACCCCGCCTATCGGTTGTTCCTCGCCTAGTCTCCGCGGCTAGACGAGCGCCGCCGCCTTCTGCTCGATGACCTTGAGCAGTGACTCGAAGGATGCGGCGAAGGAGGCCACCCCTTCGGTCTCGAGGTCGGCCGTCACTTCCTCCAAGCGGACTCCCAACGCGGCCAGCTGGCCCAGGACATTGCCTGCCGCGGCCAGGCCCTCGCGAATCCGGAGCGCCGGTCGTCCATGATCGCGGTAGGCGGCGAAGGTCGCGGGCGGAAGGGTGTTGACCGTCCGCTCGCCGATGAGAGCCTCGACGTAGTAGACGTCGGACAGCCTCGGGTCCTTGGTGCTGGTGGACGCCCAGAGCGGACGCTGGACCATCGCGCCCTTCGCCGCGAGGGCGAGCCACCGCGGGCCGGCGAACAGCTCCTCGAACGCGCCGTAGGCGGTGCAGGCATTCGCGATCGCGGCGCGGGAGCGGAGCGACGTCGCCCCGCGCCCGTCGAGGAGGGGATCGATCTTGCCATCCACCCGCGAGACAAAGAACGATGCGACGGAGGCGATCCCCGCCACCGAACTCCCGGCCGCGAGCCGGCGCTCCAGTCCCGCGAAGAAAGCCTCCACCACCTCGCGGTAACGGGCCACACCGAAAAGCAGCGTGACGTTGACATTGATTCCCTGTGCCAGGACGTGGCTGATGGCGGAGAGCCCTTCCACGGTGCCAGGGATCTTGATCAT
>DASPUE010000265.1:0-13492 GCA_035623055.1 Gemmatimonadales bacterium | reverse complement strand
CGGCAGCGCATGACGGAGTTCGGCCTGGATGGGCTCACCCGGCGGGTCACACTGCTGGAGCCCCTCGGCTATCTCGAGACGGTCTCTCTGGTCGACCAATCCACCCTGGTCCTTACCGATTCCGGCGGACTGCAGGAAGAGACCACGATGCTCGGAGTTCCGTGCCTGACCGCACGCCCCAACACCGAGCGACCGGTCACGATCACCGAGGGCACCAATCGTCTGGTCCCGTCGACCCGGTCCGGCATCAACGCAGCGGTCGCGGAGGTCCTGGCGGCCCGCAACAACGGCGGGTACCACCCCGGTCGCCCAGAGGGCTGGGACGGGCGGGCGGGGGAACGGATCGCCAGCCTGTTGACGGTATCCTAGGGCCTACCCGCAAGTCACGCTCCCACTTACATTTCCCGCGCAGTCACGCCGCTCGATCGAGCGCTTCCTGCCAACCCTCCCCGCGCCGACCCGGTGCTCGTGGGAGCTCCAAGACCCAGCCCTCCCGCGCGAGCGGACGGGCGGGTGGAGGAAGGGAAGCCGAGAGAACGAGCTAGGCGTCAACCCCGCGGCGGGCGTGACACCCGCCGCCTCATGATGCGTAGTGCGCGGTCCCGTCGGCGGCTCGCACGACTTCCCGGCACCGGGTCCGGGCAGGTCGGCGAACCAGCCGGCGTGGCCGCGCGGAGAATTTCCAACCCAGTGACCACACCGCAACTTCGCCACCTCCGTTCGGGGGAGCCGCCGGCTCATGCCCCGAACGCCGCCCTGCTGATCGACTTCGACAACGTCACGCTGGGCATCCGCTCCGATCTCACGAAGGAACTGAAGCACCTCCTCAACAGCGACATCATCAAGGGCAAGGTTGCGGTCAGCCGCGCCTACGCCGACTGGCGCCGCTACCACCAGTACATCGTGCCGCTGTCCGAATCGTCGATCGATCTGATTTTCGCGCCCGCCTTCGGCACCAACAAGAAGAACGCCACCGACATCCGGCTTGCGATCGATGCGATGGAGCTGGTGTTCACGCGGCCAGAGATCGGGACCTTCATCCTGCTCTCCGGCGACAGTGACTTCTCGATGCTGGTGATCAAGCTGAAGGAATACGGCAAGTACGTGATCGGCGTCGGCATTCGAGAGTCGGCCAGCGATCTGCTGATCCAGAACTGCGACGAATACTTCAGCTACTCTGATCTCGCCGGCCTGACAAAGGAGGCGGAGCCCCCCTCGACCCAGAAGGATCCCTGGCAGCTGGTGCAGGAAGCGGTCGGCACCATGGTGCGGGAAGGGGATGTGATGCGCTCCGATCGCCTCAAACAGGTGATGCAGCAAATCGATCCGAATTTCGACGAGAAGAACGCCGGGTTCAGCCGCTTCAGCAAGTTCGTGCTCGAGGCGAGCCACCGCGGCATGCTCAAGCTCACCAAAATGGAGAACGGCCAGTACGAGGTCGGCCCGGCAGGCGAGGCGCCGACCGCGCCACCCTCGGAGCGGCCCGCGCGCGGCGGGCGCGCCACCGCCACTGCGGAGCCGCGCGGCGCGGGCGAACCCGCCCGGGAAGGCCGGAGCCGCCGCAGCCGTGGTCGGGGCAGAGGCCGTGGAGGACGGGAGGCCGAGGAGCGGCGTCCCGAAGGTGCGGCTCGTCCCTCTGGCGGCGCCGGCGACGGCCGCCGCCAGGAGGAGATGACGCTGGCCCGTGCCTTTGACCTCATGCGCCGGGCGCTCTCGGAACTGCCCTCTCCGGCGAGCCATGAGGCGCTTCGGAACCGCATGGCCGCCCTGTACGGGAAAGAGGACCCGATGCTCGCGCCCGGGAACTTTCCCCGACTGCTCCGCCAGGCGCACGACGCCGAAATCGCCGATGTCCGAAAGGTCTCTGACGACGAGTATGAGGTGATCGGCCGCGGAGTCGAGCCGGCGGCGATTCCAGCTGCCGCGGCCGACGGAGCGCGGGGCACGGCGGAGGCCATGATCGCGCCAGCAACGAGCCCGGCCGCCGCCGCGCGTGGCGGGGTTCGCTTCCGCCGCGGGTCGCGCATCGGCACCAGCTCCCCGGTCATTCCGATGATCGGTGTGGTAAGCCTCGAGGAAGAGAAGCCGGAGGAACCGAAGAAGCGGGCCGGTCGGAAGAAGTCCGCCAAGGGCAGTGCCCCAGCCGAGGGAGAGGCACCGCCCCGAAAGAAGGCCGCCGGCCGGGGAAGGAAGAAGGCCGAGGGATGACGCACCAACGACGGGCAGCCACGCTGCCCGTTGAGTTTTTCCGGCAGGGGGCCGTCGAGGTCGCCCGGGGGCTCCTGGGCCGGCTGCTGGTTTCTGAGGTTCGCGGGGTCAGGACTGCGGGGCGGATCGTCGAGGTGGAGGCATATCTCGGCGAGGAGGATCCGGCGTCGCACGCCTATCGGCTTCGCCGACACGCGCAGAACCAAGCGCTGTACGGCCCCCCCGGTGATTGGTATGTCTACCGGTCCTACGGGGTTCACTGGTGCGCGAATCTGGTGTGCGGGCCCGTCGGGAGGGGTGCTGCTGTGCTGATTCGGGCGTTGGAGCCGGTGGAGGGACTGCGAGCGATGCGGCGGCGCAGGGGCTTGAAGGCCGACCACCTGCTCTGTGCGGGACCCGGGAGGCTCACTCAGGCGCTGGCCATCACCCGCAGGATGGACGGGGCGGCGATGCGATCCGCTCAGGTCCGGGTCTCAGCCGACCTCCCGCTCGACTCGGCCCGTATTCTTGAAACCCGCCGCATCGGCATCAGCCGCGCGGTGGACTGGCCTCTGCGATTCGTCGAGCGGGATTCTCCCTGGCTTTCGCGACCCGCTACTCCTTGATGGCCTCCGACGAGCGTGCCCCGCCAATGCCGATCCGGATGCCGGCCGAAAACCCGAACGTCGCTCCCTGGAGCAGGCTGCCCTCACCGGTGACGGTGAGCGTGTCGTTGACCAGATCGAACACCTGCTTCTTGGGCGCGGCGGTGAACATCTGGGCCTGCCCGAAGATCGCGATCCGATCCAGATGGAACTGGATGCCGGCGAGCGCGCTGCCCGCCCCGAAGTTGCCCACCCGCTGGGCCAGGCTCTGGGTAAAGTCCACGGCCGCCTGCGAGGCGAACGGCCCATTCGGTGAGGGGTTCACCACCTGGACCAGCGCCAGCCCGAGACCAAAGTAGGGCTCGATCATGCTCCGCACCGGCCGGGCGATGAGCATAGCATTGTAGATCCGGATGTCGTGGAAGCCGATCGGGGCGAGCGCTCCCGCCGGCGGGCTCGCCGCCGCGGTCTGGAAGATCTGGCTGGTCTGGGCCCCGCCGCCGAAGCCCTCCATCACCTGGAGCAGCAGGCCAACGCGATTGAGGCTGACAAACGCCTGACCGCCGGCCAATCCGATAGCGCCGCGGGTCTGGGTTGGGGTCTCGAAAATCAGAATCCCGCCCAATCCGCCGACGTAGAACTGGTCATCGGCGATCTTCGGGACCTTCTGCTGGGCCGCCAACCCGGTCGCGGCCGACGAGAGCACCGTGGCGGTAAGCGCCATCCAGGCCGCAGGACGGAAGAACGAGCGCATCGGACGACCTCCAGTTGATCGGCACCGATCGGGACGGGACCTAGCTGAGCACCCCCAACCCGGCAAGAATGCCACCAGAACCCCGGGTCGCCGGATGGCCACCGTAGCTCAAGTGGGTTATCAAATCTCAAGTTATTATTTAGCAATATCTTAAGTAACAAGACGCCAGCCGTGGGAGGGACCCTGGAGCCGGCCCGAGCCCCCGGAGGCAGGACTAAGATAGGGCGGGGACCCGAAAAAAGCGAGAGGGTTTGGCGCTATGCGTGGTCCGCTATCACCTTCCGACCATTGAAGTTGGCAGGCGAGTCTAAGAAATCACTTTAGGTTGGCTAGATCAGACCCAGTCCTTGACCCACTCGAGTGATCGCCGATAGCGCGTGATCGAGGTCCGCCCGGGTGTGCGCCGCGGATATCTGGCAGCGAATCCGGGCTTGCCCCTGCGGCACCACGGGGAACCCGAAACCGGTCACGAAGACCCCCTCCTTGAGCAGCTGCCGGCTCATCTCGATGGCTTTTGCGGTTTCTCCGACAATCACCGGAATAATCGGCGTCTCGCCGGGGAGGGGTTTGAATCCCCGGCCGAGCAGCTGGTCCCGGAAGTAGCTGGAATTCTGGTGGAGAAGCTGCACGCGCTCGGGATGGCGTTCCAGGTACTCGACGCTCGCAAGGGCGCTGGCCGCCACGGTCGGTGGGAGCGCATTGGAGAAGAGCTGGGGCCGCGCTCGCTGGGTGAGGTAATCGCAAACCGAATCACTGGCGGCCACGAAGCCGCCAGCGGCTCCGCCCAGAGCCTTGCCCAGAGTGGACGTGATGATGTCGATCTGGCCCAGCATGCCGAAGTGCTCCGCCGTGCCGCGGCCGCTCTTTCCGAGAACGCCGGTGGCATGAGAATCGTCTACCACCAGAACCGCATCGTGCCTGCGGCAGACCTCGGCGAGGTCGGGGAGTTTCGCGATGCTCCCCTCCATTGAAAAGACTCCATCGGTGATGACCATGCGTACCCGGCGGTCCCTGGCGGCCGCAAGCTTGTCGGACAGATCGCTCAGGTCGGCGTGGCGGAACACGGCGGTTTGACACTTCGTTATCGCTTTCGCGAGGCGGATGCCGTCGATGATCGAAGCGTGATTCAGCTGGTCGCTGATCACGAGATCCTCTTCGCCGAGCAATGTCCCCGGGACCGCCTCATTGGCGTTCCAGCAGCTTACGAAGCTCAGGCTGGAGGCGGTGCCGACCAGCCGGGCGCAGGCCTCTTCGAGAGCCCGGTGTACCGTGAAGGTGCCGCAGATGAACCGCACCGACGCGGTGCCCGCGCCGAAATGATCCAGCGCATCCTTCCCCGCTCGAACGACCTCGGGCACTGTACAGAGGCCGAGATAGTTGTTCGATGAGAGCACCACAACCTCGCCCACGCCCTCCATTTTCACGCGGGGACCCTGGGGGCTGTCGAGATAGAGGAGGTGCTTGTAGACACCGTCCTTCTTGAATTGGGCGAGCTCGGCCTGAAGACGGGACTCGAGAGAAGGCATGGGTGTCGGGGCCGTGAGAGGGAGAGTGCCCGGCTGGTGGCGGTGTGACGGGGCCTAACGCTAGCCACCGACCTCGAGGATCACCTTTCCTGCCGTGCCATCCTTGATCACCCGGATCGCCTCGGCGATCTGGTCGAGCTTGAAACGATGGGTGATGACCGGACGGGGGTCCAGCTGACCGGCGCGGAGCAGGCGGAACATCTGCTGCCAGGTGTCGTACATCCGGCGACCGGTCACACCGTAGAGAGTGAGGCCCTTGAAGATCACGTCGCGGGCGAAGTTGACCTCGGTGGTGCGACTGGGGGTGCCGAGGAAACTGACCCGCCCACCGAGGCGCACGGCGGCGAACGCCGTCTGATGTCCGGCGGGGTGGCCGCTCATCTCGCACACCAGATCGACCCCATCGCCGCCGGTCAGCTCTCGGCAGCGGCTCACTACGTCGTCGACCGCCGCATTCAGGGTGACATGGGCCCCCATTGCCCGGGCAATCTCGAGCCGGGTGGGATTGAGATCGCTCGCCACGACCAGCGATGCTCCCGCGGCACGCGCCACCCCGACCGCGAAACAGCCGATGGGGCCGCACCCCAGTACCAGGACCGCGCTCCCCGGGACGTTGCCTCCCTCGAGAACGGTGTGCACGGCGTTGCCCGTCGGGTCCATGATGGCGCCGATTTCCGTAGGGATGCCGTCGAGCTTCATCACATTGGAGGCGGGCATCGCGATGTACTCGGCGAAGGCGCCATCGCGGTCCACGCCGATGATCCGCGTCCGCCGGCACACATGGGCATCGCCGGTCCGGCAGGGCAGGCAATGCCCGCAGACGATATGGCCTTCGGCGGTGACCGCGTCTCCCACAGCGAGCAGACCCTCGGCTCTCGCCTCCTGGCCCAGCTCGACGATCTCTCCGGCAAACTCGTGGCCGATGATCACCGGCGGCTTGAGGCGTCCGCTGGCCCAGGCGTCCCATTCCCAGATATGCAGATCGGTACCGCAGACTCCCGCGTGACGCACCCTGATCAACGCGTCGCTCGGGCCACAGTGCGGAATTGGGACGTCCCGGATTTCCATCCCCGGGCCGGGAGCGACTTTGACGAGAGCGCGCATGAGGACTGGCAGGCGACAGACGGAAGCGGATGAAGCGACAGGGATCCCTTCAGGACGGGTCAGAAGGTAACCGGCATACCCGGCGGCGGGCACCCCCGACCTGTCGGCTGATGAGCCGCCGACGGGCTAGATGATGGCCCGGGTTTGCCCGCCGTCTACGCTCCAGGTGGTGCCAGTGATGTACCGAGCTGGCTCAGAGGCGAGGAACACCGCTGCGGCGGCGAACTCAGCCGGATCGCCGATGCGGCGGATTGGTAGGCTCTGGCCCATTTCGGCGAGGACCTCGTCCACCGTCTTGCCCGCGGTACGGCCGCGCACCGCGGCCAGCTCCCGAAGTCGCTCGGTAAGGAAATAGCCGGGGCAGAGGGCGTTCACCGTGATGCCCTGGGCGGCGACCTCGTCGGAGAGCGCCTTGGCGAAGCCCAGGACTCCCGCCCTCGCGGTGGTCGAGAGGATGAGGGCCTGTGAGGGCTGTCGGGCGGCGACCGAAGTCAGACAGATCACCCGACCCCAGCGCCTCGCCCGCATGTGCGGCACGGCGGCCCGGCAGAGATGCACCGCCGACAGCAGCGACACCTCCAGGGCGCGCTGCCACTCCTCTGCCGGGTGTGCCTCGAAGGGACCGGCCGGGGGGCCGCTGGAGTTGCAGAGCAGGATGTCCGGCCCGCCGAGGGCGTCGTGGACCCGCTCCACCAAGGCGGCGCACTCCGTCGCGCGGCTCACATCGCCGGGAAATGGCGCTACGCGCCGATCGGGCGAGTCAGAGACGCTACGCTGCAGCCGCGCGACCGCGCGGTCGAGCTTTGCCGAGTCACGGCCGTTGAGCGCGATCGTGGCGCCTTCGGCGAGCAACCCTTCCGCGATTGCGTATCCGAGCCCGGAAGAGCCTCCGCACACCAGGGCCACGCGGCCCGCGATTCCCAGATCCATGTGCGAAAGGTGGCGCGGCGCGTTGGGGTGGACAAGACGACACGAGGGCGGCCGGGAGAGTCCCGACCGCCCTCGGGAATCCCCAAGCTGGCTGTCCTAGCGAGGCGCCGGCGCCTTCTTGAGGGTGGGCTCCAGCATACCACGGTGCACTCTGATGGCCTCGGCCACGAAGGGGTCGAGTCCCTCCCCGCCGTGCTGATCGAGATGGCCATAGAGGGCGGTGCGCATCCTGGGCTCCCAGGAGCGTCGAATATGATCGGCGGTATCGCGCAGCGCCTGCGCGCGATCGGGCTCGACGCAGTAGAACTTGCCGATCTGGTTGGCCATCTCCACCAGGTGGTGCACGTCCATCGCGGTCTCCTCAGGCCGAAGCCGGGGTGGACTGCTGGAGCAGGGCGATCTGCTGCTCCGAGAACTTCCGGTAGCGCTGCTGCCACTCCGACGAGTGGAACACCGGCATGACCTGTACTGCCGTCACCTTGTACTCGGGGCAGTTGGTGGCCCAGTCTGAGTTCTCCGTCGTGATGACGTTGGCCCCCGACTCCGGATGGTGGAAGGTGGTATAGACCACTCCCGGCTGGACCCGCTCGGTGATGAGAGCTCGCAGGGTGGTCTCTCCGGCCCGGCTCACGATGCCCACCCAGTCACCCTCGCGGATGCCGCGCTCTTCGGCGTCGTGCGGGTGGATCTCCAGCCGATCCTCCTCGTGCCAGTCGACATTCGCGGTCCGGCGGGTCTGGGCCCCCACGTTGTACTGCGACAGGATCCGTCCGGTGGTCAGGATCAGTGGATACTGGCTGTTCACCCGCTCGGTCGTGGGGACGTACTCGGTGAGCAGGAATCGGCCCTTGCCGCGCACGAAGGTCTTCTCGTGCATGACCGGGGTACCTTCCGGGTGCTCGTCATTGCACGGCCACTGGATGCTGCCCAGGCGATCGAGCTTCTCATAGCTCACGCCGGTGAAGGTCGGGGTGAGCCGCGCGATCTCGTCCATGATCTCGCTCGGATGGGTGTAGTGCATGGGGTAGCCCAACGCGTTCGAGAGCGCCACCGTGATTTCCCAGTCCTCCATGCCCGCCAGTGGCGGCATCACCTTGCGTACCGGCGAGATCCGGCGCTCGGCGTTGGTGAAGGTGCCGTTCTTCTCCAGGAACGACGAGCCCGGCAGGAAGACGTGGGCGAACTTCGCGGTCTCGTTCAGGAACAGGTCCTGCACCACGATGCACTCCATCGCCTCGAGGGAGGCGGTGACGTGCTGGGTGTTGGGATCGGACTGCGCGATGTCCTCGCCTTCGAGATAGAGTCCCTTGAAGCTGCCGTCCAGCGCGGCGTCGAACATGTTGGGGATGCGGAGTCCCGGCTCGGGCTCGAGGGCGACGCCCCAGGTGGACTCGAACAGGTTGCGGGTGCTGTCGTCCAGCACATGGCGATAGCCCGGGAATTCGTGCGGGAAGGAGCCCATGTCGCAGGAGCCCTGCACGTTGTTCTGGCCGCGCAGGGGGTTCACCCCGACCCCTTCGCGTCCGATGTTGCCGGTCGCCATCGCCAGGTTCGCGATGCCGATCACCATGGTCGAGCCCTGGCTGTGCTCGGTGACGCCCAGGCCGTAGTAGATCGCCGCGTTGCCGCCGGTGGCATACAGGCGCGCGGCGGCCCGCATCGTCTCGGCGGGGACCCCGGTGACCGACTCGGTGGCCTCCGGCGAATGCTCCGGCCGGGCCACGAACTCCTTCCACAGCCGGTAGCTGTCCGCCTCACACCGTTCGGCGACGAACGCCTCGTTGGCGAGGCCCTCGGTGACCACCACGTGGGCCAGGGCGTTGATCAGCGCGACGTTCGTGCCCGGGCGGAGCTTGAGGTGGTAGTCGGCCTGGACGTGCGGGGAGCGCACCAGGTCGATGCGCCGCGGATCGGCGATGATGAGCTTGGCTCCTTCCCGTAGCCGCCGCTTCATGTATGAGGCGAAGACCGGGTGGCCATCAGTCGGGTTGGCCCCGATGATGAACACGACGTCGGTCTGGCGGATCGAGTCGAAGTCCTGGGTCCCGGCAGATTCGCCCAGGGTCTGCTTGAGGCCGTAGCCGGTCGGCGAATGGCACACCCGCGCGCAGGTATCGATGTTGTTGTTCCCGAACGCCGCGCGCACCAGCTTCTGCATCAGGTAGGTTTCTTCGTTGGTGCACCGCGAGGAGCTGATCGCGCCGACCGCGCCGACGCCGTGCGAGGCCTGGATCCGCTTGAACTCCGCGGCGGCGTAGTTGATCGCCTCCTCCCAGGAAACCTCCCGCCAGGGGTCGGAGATCCGCTTGCGGATCATCGGCTTGGTGATGCGGTCCTTGTGGGTCGCGTATCCCCAGGCAAAACGGCCCTTCACGCACGAATGGCCGTGGTTGGCGTGGCCATCCTTGTTGGGAGTCATCCGCACCACCTCAGCACCCTTCATCTCCGCCTTGAACGAGCACCCGACGCCGCAGTAGGCGCAGGTCGTCACGATCTCATGCTCGGGAGTGCCGGCCTCGATGACCGTGTTCTCCATGAGGGTGGCAGTCGGGCAGGCCTGCACACAGGCGCCGCAGGAGACGCACTCGCTCTCCATGAACGGCTCCATCTGGCCCGGGGAGACCTTGGAGGCGAAGCCGCGGCCATCGATAGTCAGCGCATAGGTGCCCTGGATCTCCTCACAGGCGCGCACGCATCGTGAGCAGACGATGCACTTGCTGGCATCGAAGGTGAAGTAGGGATTCGAGGTGTCCTTCTTGAGCTTGAGGTGGTTCTCCCCCTCGTAGCCGTAGCGCACCTCGCGCAGGCCCACGGCCCCAGCCATGTCCTGCAGCTCGCAGTCGCCGTTAGCCGAACAGGTGAGGCAGTCCAGCGGGTGGTCGGAGATGTACAGCTCCATCACTCCGCGCCGCAGGTCGCCGAGCTTCCGGTTCTGGGTGGTCACCCGCATGCCGGGCTCGACGGGAGTGGTGCAGGAAGCGGGGAAGCCCTTCCGGCCGTCGATCTGCACCAGGCAGAGCCGGCACGAGCCGAACGGCTCCAGGCTGTCGGTGGCGCAGAGCTTGGGGATCCCGATCCCCGCCATGGTCGCGGCGCGCATCACCGAGGTGCCGGCCGGAACGGTTACCGGCCTGCCATCGATGGTGAGGGACACCATCGTCGTGCTGGTGACGGCGGGGGTGCCGTAGTCGAGTTCGTGGATGGCGGTCATCGTGGTACTCCCAGAATACGGTTCAGGCCGACGTCACCGCCCCGCGCTCGCAAGGGCGGGGGTGGGCAGGCCGAAGTCCTCGGGAAAATGATTCAGGGCGCTCAGCACCGGGAAGGGGGTCATTCCGCCCAGGGCGCAGAGTGAGCCGTTCAGCATGGTGTCGCACAGGTCGCGGATCAGCTCGACGTTCCGGTCACGGTCGGTGCCGGCGACGATCCGGTCGATGACCTCCGCTCCCCGGGTGGATCCGATACGACAGGGCGTGCACTTGCCACACGATTCGATGGCGCAGAACTCCATCGCATAGCGCGCCATCTCCGCCATGTCGACGGTGTCGTCGAAGGCTACCACCCCGCCGTGGCCGAGCATCGCGTTGAGGGCGATGAACGCCTCGTAATCGAACGGGGTGTCGAACTGGGACTCGGGCAGGTACGCGCCGAGCGGGCCTCCCACCTGTACCGCGCGGATGGGCCTGCCGCTCAAGCTGCCGCCGCCGTAGTCGTACAGCAACTCGCGCAACGTGACCCCGAACGCGCGCTCCACCAGCCCGCCATGCTTGAGATTCCCGGCCAGCTGGATGGGCAACGTGCCCCGGCTTCTCCCCATGCCGAAATCGCGGTAGAAGGCGCCGCCCTTGTCCAGGATGATCGGAACCGAGGCGAGCGAGATGACGTTGTTGATGATGGTCGGCTTTCCAAACAGCCCGGCAATGGCCGGGAGAGGCGGCTTGAAGCGGACCATGCCCCGTTTGCCTTCGAGGCTGTCGAGCATCGCGGTTTCTTCACCGCAGATGTAGGCGCCGGCGCCGACCCGGACTTCGAGGTCGAAGCGCTTGCCACTCCCCATGATGTTCGAGCCGAGGTAGCCCTTCTGGTACGCGGCCTGGATGGCCTCCTTGAGGGTTCGCAAGGCGTGCGGGTACTCGGAGCGCAGATAGATATAGCCCTGGGTGGCCCCGACCGCGATGGCCGCGATGGTCATTCCCTCGACCAGCACCAGGGGATCCCCCTCCATGATCATGCGGTCGGAGAAGGTGCCGGAATCGCCCTCGTCCGCGTTGCAGACGACGTACTTCTGATCCGCGGTGGTGCCAAGCACTGTCTTCCACTTGATGCCGGTAGGGAAGGCGGCGCCGCCACGGCCCCTGAGGCCGGACTGGGTGACTTCCTCGACAATCGCGGCGCCGGTCATGGACAGGGCCTTCCGGAGTCCGCGATAGCCGTCGTGGGCCTCGTAGTCCTCCACCGATACCGGGTCGGTGATCCCCACGCGAGCGAAGGTGAGCCGCTCCTGCTTCTTGAGGTAGGGAATCTCGGCCGTTGGTCCCAACGCCAGCCGGTGGGACTTCCCTTGCAGGAACCCCGCCTTGAAAAGTTCCGGTACATCGCGGACGGTCACCGGACCGTAGGCGATGCGGCCGGTCGGCGTTTCCACCTCAACCAGCGGCTCCAGCCAGTAGAGGCCGCGGGAGCCGTTGCGGATGATCGAGACGTCCACGTTCCGTGAGGCGGCTTCTACCGCCGTGGCCCGCGCCACCGCCTCGGCGCCCATCGAAAGGGCGCCGGAGTCCCGTGGGATGTAGACGCGGGTCATCGTGTCTTCCTCAGGTGGTCTACCACTGCATCGAAGCGATCCGGGGTGACTCGTCCGTGGATCTCCTCGCCGACCAGCATCGCGGGCGACAGGGCGCAGTTGCCGAGGCAATAGACCGGCTCGAGCGTGATGGCGCCGTCGGGGGTGGTCTGGTGGAAGTCGACCCCGAGGGCGCGTTTGGCATGAGCCACCAGAGCTTCAGCTCCGACCGCCTGGCAGGACTCGGCACGACAGATCTTAAGGTGATGACGACCGGAGGGAGCACTCCGGAAATCGTGATAGAAGCTGATGACCCCGTGCACTTCGGCCCGCGATAGGTTGAGCCCGCGGGCGATCTCCTCGACCGATTCCGGGGGGACGTGGCCGAAGCCCTCCTGGACAGCGTGCAGCACCAGCAGCAACGGCCCGGGGCGGTTCTTGTTGGCCTCGATCGCGGCGGAGACGGCGGCCGCCCAAGGTGCGAGCGGTGCGGCGGGTTCAGTCGGCATGGAGAGCGGCCTTGCAGGGTACGGAACAGAACTCGGTGATCAGGTAGTCGGCGATCTGGTCCGGGCGGTTGAGGTCTAAGCGGGTCGTCGGGGGCGGCACGACGACCATGGCGTCGGTCGCGAGGGCGCGAACGTGCGGGTCATGGGGCCAGCACTTGGGGGGCTCCCCGTGGGCCGGCCGATAGACCTCGATCTTCGGATAGGCTTCGCCCGCGAATCCTTCGGCGAGGACCAGATCAATCTCACTGGGATTGAACCGGCCAAGGAGGGTGCGAAAGTCCGGTTCGGCGCTTCCCTCAGGCGTCTCGGCCATGAGCACCCAGCGATCCCGAGAGGCCACCAGCACCTGCGCCGCCCCCGCCTCACGAGCCCGGAAGCTGTCCTTCCCCGGGCGGTCCAAGTCGAATCCATGGCGCGCGTGCTTGAGCACCGCGACCCGAAGCCCGGCCTGGCCAAGGTGCGGGATCAGGGCCGCGATCAGGGTGGTCTTTCCGCTGCCGCTGGAGCCTACGAACCCCACGACGGGTACTGGCGAGGCGCGGAACGCGGGACGACTCGTCGGGTTTGCAGCGGGAGGGCGATGGGTCACCTGAGACTCCTCAAGCAAGTGGCCGAAGGATAATGACTTTCCGGGTCACTCCGTGAGCCACGGACATCAATTTCAGGGGCTTGGAAGGCGGCCGCAAATTGACCGGTCGAATGATCCAATAGCCCACATCTATGGCATCCACCCGTACTGCTCTGCAAGCCTATATTGCCGGGGTCCGTCCGGCTACCTGAGCATCCCGAAACGTCGAGCCACGGACGGAGGGAGCATGAAAGTCGATCTCGAAAAGCTCAAGGACCCCCTGGGTCTACACCGGCTGGGCTATGCTGCGCCCCTTCTGGAGCACACGGCCCTGCGCTGGGAAGGGGGCGCCAGAGCGGAGTCGCTGGAGCAGGTCGCTGAAGAGGTTCCCGTGGCCATCGTCTACAACGGCATTCCCCATGTCGTGATGATGGCAACCCCAAGCGATCTCGAGGATTTCGCATTGGGTTTCAGCCTCACGGAGGAACTGATCCGCTCGCCCGCGGACCTCAAGGGACTCGAGGTG
>DASPUE010000264.1:0-2599 GCA_035623055.1 Gemmatimonadales bacterium | reverse complement strand
AGGTGGTGCCGGGCGCGGCCGACCGCAGCTACGGGATCCACGTCGCCCAGCTGGCCGGCCTTCCGGCCACAGTCGTCCGGCGCGCCCGGGAGATGCTCCGCACCCTCGAGGGGGAGCACCGCGTGGTGCCGGGAACGCCGGCGATCGAAGATCCCTCCCAGCTGGCACTGTTCGGCGGGCTATCGTCGCATCCGATCGTGGAGGAGCTCAAGAACATGGACGTAAACCGCCTGACCCCGATCGAGGCCCTCACCCGCCTGGCCGAACTCAAGCGGCGGAGCGAGGAGCGCTAGGTTGGACGCCGCGAATCGGTTCATCGCCCACCTGAACGGTCCCACGGTCATCGCGGCTGCATTGCTGGTGCTGGCAGTCATCGTGGTAATCAAGGTCGGCAAGGTCCTCCTGATGGCCGGGATCTTCGGAGTCGCGGTCGGAGCGGTCTCCCTGGCGCGCGGTCTCCCGCCGGCGACCGCCGCCTCACACGCCGAGGTTGGCTTCGGGGTCGCGGCGGTTACCCTGTTCCTCGTGAAGTTCACCAAGAGCCTGTTGATGTGGCTGGCGATCACCGCCGTCGGGATCGGCGTGCTGATCCTGTTCGGGTTTGTGAAATGAGCCGCCGTTCTGCCGTGGTCTCCGGCGTGGCCGTCGGTTTCGCGCTGCTGTCATGCCGTCACCCGGAATCAGGCAATACCGTCCGCCTGCCCGACCAGACCGCGCGCCGGGGCGACGATCCGCCCGTGATGATCAACCCCGAGCCGCCCGTGGAGTATCCTGCCGCGCTCTATTCGAGAGGCATCGAAGGGAAAGTCGTTCTGCGCCTGCATGTGGACGAGGCGGGACATATGGTTCCCGAATCCACCAAGGTCGCCGAGTCGTCAGGCTATCCCGCGCTCGATTCTGCCGCGCTCGGCGCCGCCGACCAGTTCCGCTTCGCCCCAGCGCTTCGTAACGGCACGCCGGTGGCCGCGACCTTCCTGCAACCCATCCATTTCCGGCACCCTGAAGCCGGAGGAATGACTCCGTGACGCCGCCGCATGCGAAAGCCTACGACTCCGTCCTCCCGACCATTGGCTGGACGCCGCTGATCCGGCTCCAGCGGATCGGCGCCGGCATCCGCACGCCGGTCTACGGCAAGGCGGAATACGCCAACCCGGGCGGGTCGGTGAAGGACCGGATCGGGCTCAAGATCATCGAGGACGCCGAGCGCCGTGGAGAGCTCAAGCCGGGGGGTGTCATCGTGGAGGGCACCAGCGGCAACACCGGCGTGGGACTGGCCCTGGCGGCAGCGCTCAAGGGGTATCGCTGCATCTTCACCATGCCAGACAAGATGTCGCAGGAGAAGGTGCGATTGCTCAAGGCCTACGGCGCGGAGGTGGTCATCACACCGACCGCCGTGCCACCCGATCACCCCGACAACTATGTGAACAAGGCGCGCCAGCTCGTCAAGGAAACGCCCGGGGCGATTCTGGCCAATCAGTTCTACAACCAGGTGAACCCGGAAGCCCACTACGAAACCACCGGTCCGGAGATCTGGACCCAGACCGAGGGCCGGGTCACCCACTTCGTGGCCGGAGCGGGAACCGGTGGCACCGTGAGCGGGGCCGGCAAGTATCTAAAGGAAAAGAACCCCAAGGTGCGGGTGATCGCCGGCGACCCCCAGGGCTCCCTGTACACCCACTACGCCAGGACCCGCTCCCTGGGCGAGGGCTATCCCTACAAGGTCGAAGGAATCGGGGGGGACAAGATTCCCAGCACCATCTGGTTCGATTTCATCGACGAGTTCCGCCAGGTGCCGGACCGGGACGCGTTCGCGATGGCCCGCCGCCTGGCCCGGGAGGAAGGAATGCTGGTCGGGGGATCCGCCGGCCTCAACGTGGCCCTGGCGATAGAGATCGCGCGCGAGCTCGATGATCCCGCCGCCTGCGTCGTCACCATTCTGTGTGACACCGGCGAGCGCTACCTGTCCAAGCTCTTCAACGATGAGTGGATGCAGGAGAACCAGCTGCTCGATGCCCCGCGGGTCACGGTCGAGCAGCTGCTGCAGCGTCGGGCCGCAAACGCTCCCGCGCTGGTCAGCGTCGCTCCCGCGGCGGCGGTACGTCAGGCCCTCAATCTCATGAGCACCTGGGGGGTCAGCCAGATCCCGGTCCTCGAGAATGGGCAGTGCCTCGGCAGCCTGACGGAGAACACCCTGATGACCCGAGCGCTCGCCCAGCCCGCCCTGCTCGACCGACCGGTCCGCGAACTGATGGACGCGCCCTTCCCGGTGGTGGACGCCCTGACCCAGACCGATCGGCTGGCCCCGATCCTGACCCGTGAGAGCCCGGCCGCGCTGGTCCAGAAGGACGGGGCCCTGATCGGGATCGTCAGCCGGTACGATGTGCTGCAGCAGTTGATCGGAACGCGGTAGGCGGACTTCACGCCGCACGTAGCGCCCCGCCCCGGTGACTCGCTACGATTCGGCATCACCTTCAGGAGCCCGGGATCCGCGTCACGGTTCTTACCGGCGGGGCCTCCGCCGAGCGCGATGTCGCCCTCGCCTCCGCACGGCAGGTCGTGCCCGCCCTGCGGAGCGCTGGTCACAGCGTCGTCGTAGTCG
>DASPUE010000263.1:0-2544 GCA_035623055.1 Gemmatimonadales bacterium | reverse complement strand
TCGGCCCGCCGACGCCGCGTCCGGACAGCATTCCGGTGCCGCCCGATCCGGACAAGTCGCCATAGCGGCGCCCGCAGTCTCCCGAGCCTCCTCAATCGCGCTCTGGCACTCGCGCCAGTTCCAACTCGATCGGCCGCATCGGTTCATGCTGGGGTGCCACGTGCAAGGCCACTGGGTGGCGGGCCAGCACCGGGGCGATGACTTCCCGCGCGTGTTCGGCGCTGTTGCACCGCTCGCTGAGGTGCGCCAGAACTACCGTGTGTAGCTCCGGATGCAGGACGTCCCCAAGCAATTCCGCCGCCGCCCGATTCGACAGATGGCCTCCCGAGCCCGCGATCCGCTCCTGTACGACCGGCGGATAGTCGCTGGTGCGGAGCAGGATCTCATCGTGGTTGGCCTCGATCACAATAGCGTGCGATTCACGGAGCAGAAACCGGACTCCCGCTGTGGGGCGGCCCAGGTCATACGCGATACCGACCCGATGCCCGCTACCTGAGCGCACCGAAATCGCCACCGGCTCTGCGGCATCGTGGCTGGTCGGGCAGGCCTCGATGTGAAAGGCGCCGTGGCGCACGCCGCCCATGAGGGCGAGCGGGGTGAACTCCACCTTGGGCATCCGGCGCCGGAGCCGGTCCCAGGTGCCGGGCGAAGTGAGAATGGGAATTCGGAGTTGCGAGGCGAGGCGCCCCGCTCCGGAGGTGTGATCGCCGTGCTCGTGGGTCAGGACCAGTCCAATCGCTCTGGCCAGGTCGAGCCCCACCTGTTCCGCCCGCCGCAGGACCTCCCGCGCGCTGAAGCCGGCATCCACTAGCAACACCTCATCGGCCGCAGCCAGGGCGAAGGCGTTCCCCGCCGACCCCGAGCCGAGGACGTACAGGGTCGTCACGGCGAGGTGAGCCGGCGATAAGTCGCGGTGAGCGAGGCGAGCCGTTCGGGGGTCAGGGCGACGTCGCGGCGAGGCATCACTCGTTCCGCCACCTTGATGAAGCCTTCCTCAGTGACCTGTTCCTCCCCGGTGCTACCCCAGGAGAGGGGCGGGATGAATTTCGGGGGCTGCATCTCACCGAACACATTGGCCCCTGCGCCGATGACCGTTCCGGTGGAGAGCAGGGTTCCGATGGAGGTCTTGGCGTGATCTCCGATCAAGCTTCCCAGGAACTGTCGGCCGGTGGCGATACGCTCGCCGGCCACCTGCAGGATAACGGCACCGTAGGTGTTCTTGAGGTTGGACGTTGTAGTCCCGGCGCCGAGGTTGACCCAGTGCCCGAGGACGCTATGCCCGAGGAAGCCGTCGTGGCTCTTGTTGGCGTAGCCCAGGAAGACCGAGTTGGAGATCTCGCCATTGAGATTCGATCGCGGGCCGAACACCGAGGCCCGGGCGTGACCGCCCAGCACTCGGGAGCGCTCCCCCGCGTACAACGGGCCCTCGAGCCGTGCGCCGTGCCGCACCTCGACGCCCGCTTCCAGCACCACCGCGCCGGCCCGGGTGTCGAAGACCACACCTGGCTCGACCAGCGCCCCGCGACACAGCACCAGCCCCGGGTCGCCGATGACGACGCTGCCCGCCGGAACGGGATCGGCGGGGGCCGACCCGAAGGCGAGGCAGTCGGCCGCGAGGAACCGGTCCAGCGCGGTCACCAGGTCATAGGTCCCGCGGAGGGCGAGTCCTTCCACCGCCTGCGCGGGTCCCTCATCGGTTGGTCCGGCCCATCGGCCACGGTCCTCGACGATCCACGCAACGCTCTGACCCTGATGTGTGAGGCGGCGCGTCTCTGGCTCGAGCGTGATCGGCGCACCAGTCGGCGCGAAGCTGGCCGAAGCCACGAAGAGTGGACCCTGTTTCGGCAATTCGGTTCGACACGGGGGCTCGAATCCTTCATAGAACCCGGCGATGTGCGATCCCACGATCGCCACCGCGTCCAGGTCGAGGGCGGCCTCCCAGCGCTCGCGGATCTTCCAGATCCCGGCCCGCAGCTCCGACACTGGCCGCACCCCGGTGAACGGCGCCCATGCCACCCCCGGGGCCGCTGGTTCCAAGAGTACCAGGGAGAGGCTCATAGGCCGAAAGTCATCACGTAAGGTCCTTCACTTCAGGCGGCAGCCGATCGAGGACCAGCTTGAGGTCCGCCGCCTGCTGTCGGGGCATCACCAGGATTCGATGGTTTGCATGGACCACGATGAGGTCATGGACTCCACTGACCACGATCGGGTCCCCCGAGGACCATACCACGCAGTCGTGGGAGTCGTTCAGGTATACCGGACCCATGGTCACGTTGCCCAGCTGGTCCCGCGGGCGCACCCGAGCGAGAGCGTCCCAGGTTCCAATGTCGTCCCAGGTGAAGCGGCCGGGGACCACCGCCACGGCGCCGCTTCGCTCCAGCAGACCGACATCGATGGACACCGCGGTGACCGCCGCGAAGAATCCGGGCACGTCTCCAGCCTCGAGCAGGCTCAGGTGGGGGGCGATTTCGGGAGTGTGGCGCCGGACCTCGTCGAGGAGCGTCGTGGCCTCCCAAGCGAACAGCCCGCTGTTCCACAGGGCCC
>DASPUE010000262.1:0-4258 GCA_035623055.1 Gemmatimonadales bacterium | reverse complement strand
CCGGTCTGGCGACCGGCCCCGTTTCTGCTTCGGATGGGACGGCACGCGATGCGTGCCGGGACGACTACTTCAGCTTGGTGACGTTCTCCGCCGCGGGCCCCTTGGCCCCCTCGACGATGTCGAACTCAACCCGCTCACCTTCCGAGAGGCTGCGGAACCCATCGGCCTTGATGGCGGTGTGGTGGACGAAGCAGTCCTTGGAGCCGTTTTCGGGCGTGATGAAACCATAACCCTTGGCATCGTTAAACCACTTCACCGTGCCGGTGACGCGAGGCATACTGCATTACTCCGTGCGGGGGGGAACATCGTCGGGGCCCGGACGATCCCGGAGCCACCGACAGGGAACATGAGCCGGGAAATCCCAGCTCACTACTGTAAAAAAGACCCGGGCTACGGACCCGGGTCGCGCAGTTTTCCGTGGGGAAGTCCTGCTCGTGTCATACCCGGCCAACCCAAACCGGCCATTTCAGCCGCGATAAAGATGGGGCTTCCGCCCCGGCCGTCAAGAGGGGGTGCCTCGCTAGGGGGTCCGGAGGGGGGCCGGGCGCCTCACGGCTTCCACCATTTAAGCGCCGCCTTGGCCCATTCCCCGCTCCGGCGCCTGAGCCCCTTCCCCAGCGCGCGATTGAGGGCCTGCAGGAACTCCGGGGCCGAGGGGAAGCGCTCTTCCACTTCGGCGTGCAGCGCCCGCTCCAGCACCAGGGCGACATCTTCCCCAAGGTCCGGCCGCCGCTCCCGCAATTCCGGGCGCTGATTGGTGGTCTGCCGGGTCAGCACCTGCTCGACCGTCTGGCCGCTGAATGGCGGTTCGCCAAGCAGCGCGAAACAGGCGACGGCCGCAAGGCTGTAGAGGTCGGAGCGCTGATCCACCCGCTCGCCCAGCAGCTGCTCGGGGCTCGCGAACATGGGGGTGCCGCTCTGGCTGGTGGCGCCCCCGAATCGCCCCTGGCCGCGGAGCGCCAGCGCCAGGCCGAAGTCGGTGATCTGCAGGCTGCCGGTCTGGTCGATGAGCATATTCTCGGGCTTGAGGTCACGGTGCACCAGGCCAGAGGCATGCGCCTGCGCCAGCGCGCTGAGCGATTCCCGCAGGAGCCGCACCACTTTCTCCAGTGGCAGCGGTCCCTCCTTCTCTACCAGCTGGGCGAGGTTCGGCCCCTTCACCAGCTCCATCGTATACCACAGGAGCCCCGAGCGCCCACCGATGTCGTAGATGGCGACGATGTTCGGGTGGTTGAGACGTGCGGCCAACTGCGCCTCGCGCCGGAATCGTTCGACCACCGCGGGGTCGGCCGTCAGGTGCGGGTGCAGGACCTTGAGGGCCACCTCGCGTTCGAGGTGCAGGTCCCGCACCCGGTAGACCCGTCCGTATCCACCACGGCCCAGCGGGGAGAGCAGCTCGTAGTCATCGCCCAGCGCCCGCCGCAGCCGCTTCTCCCAGTGTCGCCCATCGTCGCTCTCGCTCGGGAGCAGCGGGGCGTTGGCCTGGGCCATGGCCGCCGGATTCTCGAACGTTCCGGCGTCGGAGGCGAAATCTTCGAGCATTTCCGCGGCCGTGAGGTACCGATCGTCCGCCGCCGGGCGGAGCGCGCGGAGCAGGATCCGTTCGATGGCCTTGGGGCAATTGGGCCGGAGCTCCGAGGGGCGCTTCAGTTCCAGGGAATCGAGCGGCGGTTCCTGTCCGGTGACGGCGTAATAGAGGATCGCTGCCGCGGTGTAGACATCGCTGGTCGGATCCCCCGAGGCCCCCTCGCGGACCTCCGGAGCCATGAAGGTTTTCGCCGTGGGAGACTCCGACGGGGGCACCACCGGCAGCGTCCAGTTGCAGAACCGGAGGTCCGTGACCGTGCCGCGGCCGACCAGGTTCACCAGCAGGGACGTCGGCGCGATCCGCCGCACGATGATGCCATGGGCATGGGCGTGTTCCAGCCCGCTCAGCACGTCGCGCGCAAGGATGTGCACGGCGGGGAAGGGGCGGGGCCCCCGCTGCACCGCCTCCTGCAAACTCTCTCCTTCGATCCAGTTCCCCACTCGATACGCCAGATCGCCGATTACGCCGGCGTCGTACACGTGCCGAATCGCGGGGTGGTCGAGTTGGGCGAGCGCCTCGGCCTCGCGGAGGAACCAGGCCCGGATCTGGTCATCGGGGTAGAGGTTCACCCGCAGGGAGACCCGGCGGGACAGCAGCTTGTCCTGGGCGGTAAACAGCACTCGCTCCCGCGAGGCGGCGACCATCGTTTCCAGCCGGAAGCGGTGGCCCAGCGAGCCCTCGACCCGCTCGAAGATTGTGAGCGGCGGCGGCGTGGTAATGGCCGGAGGCGTCATCGATCCGCCAGGAGCGGAGCCGGCCGGGTGCGCCGCCTCCGCTCGAAGCGGCCCCGCAGGCCGCAGCGGGACCCGCTGCACCAGCGGCGGCCCTGCTCCGGGGAATCATCCACGAAGAACAGGGCGCACTCGGGATTGGCGCAGCGGCGGACCGCCGCGAGGGGGCTGGCCAGGGTCTGCGCCGCGGAGCGCGCCAGGGCTTCGAGCGCGGACGGTGGACGATTGGGCGCGAACCGGATCCGCCAGGCGCCGCCGATCCGCACCAGCTGCTCCCGTCCCTCCATGCCGCGGAGCCGGCTGTTCAACGCCTCGATGGTGGAGGGCGGGGGATTGCGGCCCTGGTTGAGCGCATGGGCCAGATCGAGCAGGGTCCGACGGAAGCGAATGGCTTCTGCGAAACCGGCGGCGTCAGGCGGCGATTCGAGCTTCACCGCCTTGGTCCACCGGAGGTAGGCGCCCGGATTGGGGAGGGCCTCCTCGCCAGGCGGAGTGCTGGCCGTGTTGACGAACTCGAGCCAGAGAGCATCGCCGAGGAGGAGGAACTCGGGATCGGGCATCGGTCAGCCGTCCCCGGCCAGCTCGATGGTGTTGCGCCCTGCGCGCTTGGCCCGATACAGCGCGGCGTCGGCCGCGCCCAGGATGGCATCCGGGGTGGCTCCATGCCGGGGCGCTTCAGCGATCCCGATGCTGAGCGAGGGCCGTCCGAACTGAGGATGCTCCTGCTCCATCCGGGCCACGGCCCGCTGCACTCGGCCGGCAAAGACCTGGGCCTCCTCGACGGTCGTCATCGGGAGGATGATCAGAAACTCATCGCCTCCCATCCGGCCGACGGCGTCGAGGGTCCGGCACTGTTGCTTGAGGATTCGCGACAGCTCGACCAGAAGCCGGTCCCCGGCTGCATGACCGAGTGAGTCGTTCACGAGCTTGAAGCGGTCCACGTCCAGCATCACCACACTGGTGCGGATCTGATGCCGCTCGGTGCGGGAGAGCTCCGCCTGCAGGCGCCCCTCCATTGCCCGACGGTTGGAGAGCCCGGTGAGCGGATCGGTACTGGCCGCGTTCTGCAGCTGCTCGATCAGCTGGGCGTTCTTGAGGGCAATGGCCGCGGCATAGGCGAGGGTGCCGGCGAGGTCGCATTCGGAGGGACCGAACGCCTGGTCGTGCAGTCTGGGGCCGAGGGCCAGCACCGCCAGCCGCTCCGGGCCTGCATCGAGCGCCACCACCACCTGAGTGGTGGGCGGGAACAGCTTGGCGACGGCGAGATCGGCGGCTCCAGTGACCGGGCTGTCGGGCGCCATCGATCGTTCCAACTCACCCCGGTCGAGCGGACTCAGAGACATCGAGCCCCGGAGCGAGCGTACCACTTTGGGGATGTACAGGTCGTCGTGCGGCCGGTACAGGCAGGCCCACCAGCAGAAAAACACCTCCGCCATGAAATCGAGAACCAGGTGCTCGGTCTCGTCCGCGGAGTGCACCGAGGAGAGCAATCGGGCCACCTGGCGCAGGGCCCGTAGCTGGAAGACTGCATCGTCCAGCTGGTCCTGGCGATCCCGGAGCACCGCGTGCAGCTCCAGCATCACCGAGAGGCCGAGAGCGATCGGGGTCGCGTGGGGCCGCAGTTCCTCCGCGACCGCGGCGGAAGCCAGGATCCCCACTTCGGTCTGGCCGCTGGAGAGTCGGATCACTTCGACCCCCCGGGGGAGCCACTCTGGGGCGGGGAGCAACGGCATCAGCGACCCCGGGGAGGTGACGCTGAACCAGATCTCCTCGCTGCCGAACCGCCGCACCAGCGCCTCGCGGCAGCGATCGAAGAGCTCGCCGTCGGTACGGGCATGGCGGCATGCGGCCGCGAATGCGCTCGGAAGTGATGCCGATGTGGAGACGGCGATGGGTGGTTCCATCGTGTCGGGGAATATAGTAATGGCCATCTTGGGCA
>DASPUE010000261.1:0-3362 GCA_035623055.1 Gemmatimonadales bacterium | reverse complement strand
GCGGACCCCACGTCCCGACCACCGGCCGGCTCAAGCACTTCAAGCTGCTCTCCGCCGCGGGAGCGTACTGGCGCGGGGATTCCCGTCGCCAGATGCTCCAGCGCATCTACGGCACCGCCTGGTTCAAGAAGGAAGAGCTCGAGGCCTACACCCACCGCCTGGAAGAGGCCCGAAAGCGCGACCACCGGAAGCTCGGCCGCGAGCTCGGCCTGTTCATTTTCCATCCCTATTCACCGGGTGCCGCGTTCTGGACCGACCGGGGCACCACGCTGTACCGCCTGGTGAACGACTATATCCGCGAGCTGCAGCAGCGCTACGACTACGAGGAGGTCAAGACCCCGCTCCTTTATAACAAGGGGCTGTGGGAGACCTCGGGTCACTGGGGCAAGTATCGGGAGAACATGTTCCTGGTCCTCGACACGGAAACGGGGGAGCACGACTTCTCCCTCAAGCCGATGAACTGCCCCAGCCACTACCTGCTGTACGGCAGCCAGAAGCATTCCTACAAGGAATTGCCGATCCGCTACAGCACCTTCGACGTCCTGCACCGGAATGAGGTCACGGGAGCGCTCGCCGGGCTGGTCCGGGTGCGCCAGTTCCAGCAGGACGATTGTCACATCTTCCTGATGGACCGGCAGATCGAAGCCGAGGTGAAGCAGATCGCGGCGATGATCCTCGAGGTCTATCGTACCTTCGGTCTCACGGCCACGGCCAAGTTCGCGACCCGGCCGCCGGTACGGATCGGGGAGGATGCTCTCTGGGACCAGGCGGAGGCGGATCTCGAGGCCGCGCTCAAGTCGACCGGTCTCAGCTACGAGCTCAAGCCGGGCGACGGCGCGTTCTACGGTCCCAAGATCGACTTCGATGTCTCTGACTCGATCGGCCGCAAGTGGCAGCTCGGGACCATTCAGCTCGACTACAACGCGCCGGAACGATTCAAGTTGAGCTACGTCGGCGAGGACAACCACGAGCACCGCCCGGTGGTGATCCATCGTGCGATGTGCGGAAGCTTCGAGCGCTTCATCGCGATTCTCATCGAGCACTTCGCCGGCGCGTTTCCCCTGTGGCTGTCGCCAGAACAGGTGCGGGTGCTGCCGATCTCCGATCAGCAGGAAGACGCGGCCCGCAAGGTGTATCGGCAGCTCCGGGATGCCGGCATCCGGGCCACGCTCGACGCCGGCGGCCAGACGCTCAACTACCGGATCCGCGAGGGCGAAGTGCAGAAGGTGCCCTACATGGCGGTCGTGGGCCAACGTGAGGCGGAAGCCAGCACCGTCGCGGTGCGGACCCGCGGGGCCGGGAACAAGCAGGAGATCATCCCGGTGGCCGAGTTCGTGGCACGGCTTGGCCGGGACATCGCGGCCCGGTCGCTCACCCTGTAGCTGCGACGGGGTGGCGGGGGCCGGCGGGCCCTCGCGAGGCGGAAAATGAGCGGTAACTTCCCGCCATCGTCCGGTGGCGTCGAAATCCAACCGGTGGAGTCCCGCACTGTCCGACTCAGTCGAGCCGCGCCGAGAAGCCCTGGTTGACGGTCGCCGGATCGAGCGAGAACTCGGTCGCGGTGGCATCGCGACGCTCTTTCTCGTTCAGGATCCGCCGTTCCATTCTCTGCACAAGAACCCCCAAACCCAGAACCTCCTCCAAGCCCCGTGACCACGCTCGAGCGGGTCATCGGTGCCCGGGCACTTACCCTCAACGCTATCAACCTCATCGTGGGGGCGAGCATCTTCGCTGTGCCCGCGATTGTGGGCGGCGAGTTGGGCGCGGCCGGGTGGGTCGCCGTGCTGCTCTGCGGCGTGTTGATCAGCCTGGTGATGCTCTGCTTCGCGGCGGCGGGCAGCCGGGTCACCGGCGCGGGCGGCCTCTATGCCTATACCGACCGCGCCTTCGGGCCGTTCGCCGGGTCGGTGGTTGGCGTGCTGCTCTGGCTTCCCAACGGCGCGTTTGCCACGTCGGCCGTGTGCGCGCTGTTCGTGAGCACGCTGGCCGGCATCTGGCCGGCCCTCGACGCGGGACTGCCACGCGCCCTGGTGATCATCGCGATCTACCTCGTCTTCACGGTGATTAACGTCCGCGGGGTGCGGCCCGGGGTACGGGTCTCGGAGGGACTCACCGCGATCAAGCTCACGCCATTGCTGCTACTGGTGGCCATCGGTGTGTTCTTCATCCGGCCGGAGAACCTCCGATGGGAGTCGGTGCCGCCCTTCACAACGATCGCCCAGATGACGGTGCTGCTCACCTTCACGTTCATGGGCGGCGAGGGCGCCATCAACGCCAGCGGGGAAGTGCGGGACCCGTCCCGGTCGGTCCCGCGCGCGCTCCTGCTCTCGGTCCTTTCGGTGACGGTCCTTTATATGGGCATCCAGGTGGTGGCCCAGGGAGTGCTCGGAGCATCGCTCCCCAAGTCCGAAGCCACCCCGCTCGCGGACACGGCAGGACTCATCGCCGGGAGCTGGGCTCGGCAGGCGCTGATCGCCACGGCCCTGGTATCCATCCTCGGCTATTTCGCGGCCGATACCCTGAGCACCCCGCGCACCATTCACGCCCAGGCGCAGGATGGGCTGCTGCCGGCGTATCTCGCCCGAGTGCATCCGCGCTATCGCACGCCGCACGTGGCCATCATCGCCTACACCAGCCTGAGTGCAGCGCTGGCCCTGACCGGAACCTTCCGCCCGCTGGCCATCTTCGCCGCTGCCGGCAGTCTCACGATGTATCTCATCGCCTGTGCCGCTACGCTGGTCCTGCAGCGACGCGATGTCCGAGCCGACCGTGAGCCGATCCGGCTGCCGGGCGGACCGACGATTCCCCTGGTCACCTGCGGCCTCATCATTGCAGTGCTCTCGACGCTGACCGCTCCCCAGCTGCTTGCCACGCTAGGAACCGTGGCGACCGCGTCATTTCCCTACTGGATTCGCCGGTTCCGGGCGGCGCGCACCACAATCGCGGCAGACGCTCCCTGATCCGCGCTGCATAGCTATGCAACAGAGGCCGCCGCTCTGCCCCTCGGCTCGGCCACCCTCTATACTTATCTCCTGTCCTGGGACCTGACGGAGGTCCCGCGCGATCACTCCGACGCCGATGCCCGTGTCCGATTCGACCACGCCGGTCATTGTTTCCGCCTGTCGCACGCCAGTTGGCAAGTTTCTCGGGGGGCTCAGCACCCTCACCGCGCCGCAGTTGGGGGCGCTCGTCATCCGCGAGGCGCTCAAGCGGGCCGGCATTGAGCCGGGAGTGATCGAAGAAGTCATCATGGGTCAGGTCCTGCAGGGCGGCTCGGGTCAGGCCCCCGCGCGGCAGGCTGCAGTGCATGGCGGGGTGCCGCCAGTGGTCCCGGCGCTCACGATCAACAAGGTGTGCGGATC
>DASPUE010000260.1:0-2060 GCA_035623055.1 Gemmatimonadales bacterium | reverse complement strand
TGGTCGTTGGCGTCGGTCGTGAATCGCTGCGCGGCGCTCCGCGCCCGGTCCCACAAACTTGAGGCGAACTCCTCGACGGCGGGATGACTGAGCAGGTCGGTCTTGAGGGTCTCGGTTCGCTCGATGACTTCGGGGGAATGCTTGAGGCGGTCCACGAACTCGAGAAAGGCCGCGTCGAACTTGAGGCGCAGCGGATGGTGGGGGTCGGCCCTGACCTCGTCGATCATGCGCTGGGAAGCGGACTCGATGCGCCGCAGGAAGGCCTGATCGACCGCGCCCGGGACCCACCAGGGGCTCTCCTCCCGGATGCGCTTTCGCAGCTCCTCACGATTCTGATGCAGGGCGTCGGCGGCCAACCGGAGCGCTTCGTCGAGCAGCATCTGATGCCGCTGGTCGGTGGCCACCACAGAGAGCAGGCTCCCCAGCACGGGCGCCAGCTGCATCGACTTGAGACGCGTCACGGCGCTTGCCTGGATCAGGCTCCGTACCTCCGCATCCGGTACGGTCTGCACCGCCTGGGCCACGCCCACCGCCAGATGACGCGCCAGCCGGGCACTTCCCTCCGGCTCACTCAACCACCCTGCTGCCCGCTCCGCGACGCGCATCGAGGCCAGCCGGGCGGCCAGCACTTCACGGCTCAGAAAGTGGTTCTGTACGAAGTTGCCCAGCACTCGCCCGATCCGTTCCTTCTGGGTCTGGATGATGCCGGTGTGCGGGATCGGCAGACCGAGGGGCCGGCGGAAGAGCGCGGTCACCGCAAACCAGTCCGCGAGCCCGCCGACCAACGACGCTTCGGCCGTGGCCCGCACGAATCCCAGCCAGGGGTATGCCGGTTCGAGCACCCGCGCCACGAGGAACACGGCGAGGGCAACGACCAGGAGGCCGGTCGCCACTCGCTGCATGGTCCTGAGTTCGGCGCGTCGGAGCGCGTCGTCTTTTCTGGGCGGCGCCCCGGGGGGAGGGAGTGCTGGAGCGGGAGTTTCGGGAAGCATCAGGGAGAAAAGAACCACGTGCGCGGGGGAGGCGGAATCCCTCGGGTGCCGCGACCCATGGTCGTCGCGGTCAGCGGCTCACGCATCGCGCGAGGCGCCAGGGCCGTGGTTCGGCCCACTGGATGCGCGACCAGATCGCCGGGCGAAGCACCCACTCGGGCTCGCCGGTGAACAAGGTCTCGCAGCTGACCCCGGTGGTGTCCAGCGGGGCGGTCATTGGGGTGGCGACCAGCGCGGGTTGCCGGAGCATAGCAGGAATGAGCCCGCCCCCCGCATCGGTGAGATTGGCGGTCACCAGCGCCGGGTCTCGATAGAAGGACGTCCGTAGCGTGCCAATGATGAATGGGTCACGCCCGTCGACGATCAGAAGGCGCTGGGGACGCGCGTAATAGATGGCGCGCAGGAGGCCGATCTCCTGGCGGGCCGGGTGTGACATGCGAAGCCCGAACCCGAGCGCATTGAGCGCCACGATCGCTCCAGAAACGACTCGTCCCCAACGCGTATGGAAGGCCCAGCGGGTCACCGCGGGATAGTCATCGAGCGCCATGCCGATCAGGAAGGGGGCGCAGAGGGACAGAGGGAAGAGGAAGCGGAGCTCCTTATGCCCCAGGAGACAATGGCTGAGAAAGAAGGTGAGCGAGACCCACGTGAGCCCGGAGGCCGGGCGGCGGAACCATCCGGCGGCGACCCCCAGCACCAGAGGGAGTCCGATCGGCGGCCCCGTCGCGATGATGATCTTCGGCACGTACCACCACCATGGCGCGGTACCGAACTGCCTCGCCGCGACGCCATGGAGGAGCTGTATCTGCAGGTAGCGCCACGGCGTGAAGACCCATTCGCCGTAGCCCCACCGATCCAGTGCGAGGCTCGCGCCGATCGCCCCCACCAGGCCCGTCAGGATCACCGCGACCGTACTCGGGCGGGGCCTGCCAACCCACACCAACCAGGCCAGCGCGGGAGCGATGAGCAGTCCCGTCTGAAACCGCGCGGCGAAGGCGAGACCCATCGCGGCTCCCGCCAGCGATAGCTCCCATGCGGGGCGAGGTCCCTCCTCCACCTGCAACAGCA